>JANLVM010000002.1:0-10351 GCA_031364015.1 Gemmatimonadaceae bacterium | reverse complement strand
CCGTGGCGGGTTCGCTCGCGTCTGGATGGGCAGTTTCGCGGACGAACTCGTGCGTCACACGTCGGTGCCGCTGTTGCTCGTGCACCCAGGTGCGGAGTGGCCCGCCGATCTTCACGAGCCGCTGTTCTGCCATGTGCTGGTGCCTCTCGACGGCTCCGCGATGTCTGATGATGCGCTCGATCGCGCCGTAACACTCGCGACTCCCGACAAGACGACGTTCACGCTGATCACGGTTATCGTGCCGCCGACGGAGCTCGCGTATCCGGATCTGAGCTCTCGGACATTTGTCGACGCGACGTTCGTCGATAGTCAGCGGGAGGATGCAGAAGCTCACTTGAATGCCAGAGCGACCGAGCTCCGCGAGAGCGGTGCGCGGGTGGAAACGCTGGTGCTGATGCATCCACGGCCGGCCCAGGCCATCCTCGACGCGGCCGACGAGCACCACGTAGATTCGATTGCACTGTCTACACACGGGCGCGGTGCGGTGAAACGGCTTGTCCTCGGCAGCGTCGCCGACGCAGTCATTCGGCGGGCGAAGGTGCCGGTTTTGGTGTACCGGCCCGAGCTTGTTGGTGCACTGCAACCCGGCGACGCGCACGCGCGCCTGGCAAGACCAAACGGCTGACAGCTCCCAGCTGACTTGCGACCGGCAAACAGGTAGGCACGGCTCTGCCTGCTCGCCCGGAGCCGACCCTGACCCCGGAACACCTCCTCGCCCGTCAAACCGGGCCGACTCCACACATCCTAGAAGGAACCAACGAATCGGAAAGGCTTTACTCAGCGTCAAATATACCCTATGCTCCTGCGCTCATGACGTACCACACCAGCGCTGAGAAGCCGGGGCAAATGCAACGCGTTCTTGTGATCGACGACGATCCGATTCTCACCGGAGTGCTTAAGCGCGGCCTATCGTACGAGGGCTACACTGTACACACGGCCGCAACTGGAGCGGAGGGTCTCACGATCGCGCGCGACCACGCGCCGGATCTGGTGATTCTCGACGTCATGCTGCCCGGCATCGACGGACTCGAAGTATTGCGCCGAATTCGCTCCGCGAACGCCAACTTGCCGGTCCTCCTTCTCACTGCCCGCGACGAGCCGGCTGATCAGGTGAAGGGACTTGAGGCGGGAGCGGATGACTACGTTGTGAAACCGTTCTCGTTTGCAGTACTCGCGGCTCGCGTGAAGGCGCTGCTACGCCGCAGCGAGTCTGACCACTCCGAGATCCTTCGTCTGGACGACCTGTCGCTCGACACCGGAGCGCGCAACGCGCGCCGCAGAATGCGGAACATTGAATTGACCTCGACCGAATTCGAGGTGCTGCGACAGTTTCTTCTGCATCCACGTCGCGTGCTTCCCAAGCACTTCCTGATGGACCGGGTGTGGGGCTACGATGTGACGGGCAGCTCGAACATTCTGGAGGTGTACGTAAAGCAGCTTCGGCAGAAACTGGAAGCCGCCGGTGAGCCGAGGCTGATTCATACCTTCAGGGGAGCTGGGTACGTGCTGCGCGAGCCCTGATCCAGCGATCCCACGCCATGCCTTCTCGTCCGCGATCGCTTCGCCTGCGGATCGCTCTCCTGTATGGTGCACTCACGGGCGTCGCGGTGGCGCTCGTCGCCATAGCGGGTTTCCTGGTTCATCGTCGGGCTGAGTACGACGCTGTCGATCGTTCGCTCCGTAACAGCGCCGAACACATGGCTGCAGAACTCTCGGCGGCGCGGACGCCGCGTGAGATCGAGGAGGTTCTTTCAAGTTTCATCATCCTCGGTGCCGGTGCCCGCGTATTCGACGCTGCAGGAGCCGTCATTGGTCAGTCGAGCAATGGTGCGCTGGCGCCGGCGTTCAAGCCGTGCGAGGTATTTTCCGCTGCGGACGTGAAATGCGCGACGGCGCCGCCCGCCGCTATCCCCGAATCTCCGCGTCGGGCTGGCTACCACCTCCTGCGCGATTCCGTGGGAGTGCGGTGGCGCGTCTACGCGTTGCCGATCGATAACGGTGCGCGATTCTTCGCGGCCATGCTGCCACTCTCGGACATCGATCGATCCGTCGCGATGTTCGCGCGCTGGATGATCGCGATCGCGATCACGGGGAGCGCGGCAACGACTTGCATCGGCTGGTTGATTGCCCGGCGCGCGCTGCGACCGGTCGCGGTACTCACCGCTGGAGCCATGGCGCAATCGCGCGCGTTTTCCCGGCGTGCCGGCGACGAAAAAGATCGCGACGAGCTCGATCGGCTCGCATCGACGTTCAACGAAATGCTGGCGACGTTGCACAATGCGTACGAGGCGCAAAGGCGCTTCACTGCGGCCGCTTCACATGAGCTGCGTTCACCCCTGAGCATCATCAGCGCGAATCTGGAGTTTCTGGCGCAGGAGCACCTCATGTGCGCCGCCGATCGCGCGGAGACCATCGCGGAGGCGCATGGCCAAGCCGAACGCATGGCGCGTTTAATCGCGAATCTACTCGTGCTGGCACGAGCCGATGCCGGGGTGCCGCTCGCTCGGCAGGCGGTCGAATTGGATCGAGTTCTGCTCGAGGTCGTCGGTGAATTGCGACACGTGGTGAAAGCGCAACGGCTCGAGATCGTGCGCTTCCAGCCGGTCATCGTGCAGGGGGACGCGGATCGCCTCAAACAGCTGGTATTGATTCTCCTTGACAATGCAATCAAATACACCGCGGCCAACCAGCATGTGACGGTTAATCTGACGGAGGAGAATGCCGTCGCTGTGCTCAGGGTACGAGACACGGGGGTGGGAATGTCTTCGAGTGACCTGTTGGGTGCGTTCGAGCGTTTTTATCGAGCGGACAACGCGCGCGCCATCGACGCGGGAGGCACAGGGCTCGGACTTCCGATCGCTCGCTTGATCGCCGAGGAACACGGAGGAACCGTCGAGCTTACGAGCGAACTCGGACAGGGCACGACGGCGACCGTTCGGATCCCGGTTTCTGGACGCGCCACGACGTGACGGCGTGAGCGGGGTCCCGCCCGCGACGTGCGCAATGACGGCGGGGCCAAACCGTTTGAACATCGAACGACGAGATATTGCCGGTGGTGTCACCCCAGGTATTCCGCTGTCAGCTCCAAGCCGGACTCGATGACAAAGCGAGTGAGTACGGCGGTTTTCGATCTACAAGCCGCGCGGGGTAATGCCGTACGGGCAGCGCAAGATGCAACAGCAGCAAGCGCCATAGTTACCCGTCGGTGAGTGGTGTCGCCCCAGGGACGCCCGTCCCTGGGGAAACCCGCGGTGCATTCGTGAAGTGCTGCGCAGCCACCGTGTGCTTACGCCGCCATCCGCCTGCACGACTCCGCGCACGCGCGGCACGCTTCGGCACAGATGCGACAGTGGTCGGCCATGCTCGCGTGCTTCTCGCATTCCGCCGCGCACGCATCGCACGCTTCTGCACATGCCCGACAGAGTTCGGCAGCGAGCGGTCCACCCCGACTCATCACCCGAACGGCCGCCGCGCACGCGTCCGCGCAGTCCCGGTCGAGCCGGATGCACGATCGCATCATGCCGATGTCTTTCTCGTCGAGACACGCGTCGGAGCACATCTCGCATGCCACCAAACACGCCACGCACGCTTCGATGCACTCATGGTACTGCGCGCTGTTGCCGCGAAGATAAGTCCCAAGTTCGATGCCAGCCATTGGTATTCTCCTTGAATTGTGTTCACTCGCTCAATCGGACAGATATCCGGTCAAGCGCTGCAACTCCGGCGTTGGGCGGTGCGCATTGTGCGTACCACCCAACGCCGGCACCAGATTCTTCTCACCAAGCCGGTGGATCGGTGGCCCGTCGCGCGCGCGAACTGGTCTGCGTGTGACGGACAATCCAGCGCGCGTTGGCGCCCGCGCCGCGCCGTTCGAGGATGGCCGTGCCGCGCCCCACATTATCGATCATGCGGCCGCCCATTTCTGCCTTGAGAGTATAGCGGAAAATTGCCCACCCCACGTTGCCGGCGACGTGCATTTCAATGTCCACCGGACGGTACTGGAAGTGCTTCATCTCCTTGAGCTCGGGCGCAAGATGATGGTCCCGATAGTCGGCCCAACCCCGATTGATGCCCGCGCCTTCAACGACCGTCAGGCTGTCGCCCGCATACAGGGTATCCAGCGCTTTCAGGTCGTTGCGCTCGGCGGCTGCAAAGAGGGCTTGCAAGGCCATGGACGCGTTCGCTTCGTCGTTTCGCTGCGCAGTCGATGCGGTGCGCGTGGGGGGAGTCTGCGAAGGCGCGACCACTGGCAGCGTCGCGAGAAGGAGGCCTACGGTCAAGGTGCGATACATGGGCTGCTCTTGTTGAAAGGGCGCACGGAATCTTTTACGCGCAGTAAACACCAGCAAGGTACTCCGATGGGGGGCGCCCTGTCAAAGTTGGGTGATGGTCTCTGGTTTAAGCCAATCCTGGGAAACCGGCGGCGAGGAGCCACTGCAACAATCTGTACAACCAATCCATATTTTATGCAATGTAAAGCGTCGGCGAACACACGAGCGCGTCGCGGTATGTTTGAACCCGGCCCGGTATGCCCATGAATGACATGACAGAGACTCACTCAGGTGAGACAATCCCGGCTCCGGTTTCACGGCGTCGATTCTTGCACGCCGCAGGCGCGTTCAGCGCAGGCGCGTTCGGCGCGATGGCCGGATTACAGCGCCTCGCACCCGCATACGCCCTCTCCAGTGGTCACGACTCAACGAGGCGCATCGCCCGTGCTGACATTCTTGCGACCAGCGAGGGTGTCGACCTGGTCATCGATCGGACCCCCTTCGGATTCGCGGGCCGCCGCGCCGTAGCGACCACTATCAACGGCTCGATTCCCGGTCCGCTGCTACGCTTTCGGGACGGCGAGCGCGTAACGATTCACGTCACCAACCGGAAGCTACGTCCATCCATTGGCACGGACTCCATGTCGCCCACGAGTACGAGCATGCCGGGAATGACGATGCGACCGAAAGTCGCGCCATCGCGCGCGGGGAGAAAGTCTACAGTGAAGTCTTCCATCGAACCGAAGTCTGCCGTCAAGCCGAATGCCACTCCCACTCCCAAGCCGGCCACCAAGTCGGCCCCGGCGTCGATGCCCGGCATGGATCACAGCAAGATGCCCGGAATGTGGAAGCCACCGACATGAACAGCATAGGGCGCGTGTCAAACGAGTGGTTTCACAAGCCGCGTCATTGGACAACGGCCGTCGTGCTGTCTACGCTCCTCGTGATGCTGGCGCCGACAGCGGCGCGAGCGCACGGCACGCTCAAGAGTTCGACGCCCGCCGCCGGGGCGCATCTTGGGACCATGCCCCGGGAACTCCGCTTGCTGTTCACTGAAGCCCCGGCCCTCGCCTTCAGCCGAGTGGAATTGCGTGGGCCGGATGGCGCCATGATAGCGCTCGGTTCACTCGAGACCGCGGTCGAGTCCCGTCGCACGCTCGTGGCTGCAATTTCCGGAAGGCTTGTCGCCGGCACGTTTACGGTGGTGTGGCAGATGGCGGGCGACGACGGACATCCTGTGCGCGGGCGCTACACGTTCACCATTGCGCCGGGAGCACAGCCTGCAGGCGAGGCAGCGTCTGGTGGTGAGCCCGGCGCGGCCGTGACCGCTCCCGGTCAATCGCCGCCGCCGGCCTCGCACCATGAGGCGACCTCAATGCCGGAGGGACTGACCTTCGGCGCGGAGTCTCCGGCATACGTGGCCATTCGGGGACTGCTCTTTCTTGGTCTGCTGATCGCGATCGGTGCGATTGCCTTTCAGGGCGCGGTCCTCGGGTTGCTCCGCCGCAAGCGAACCGCCGACTCGCCCATGACGACGAGGGCGCGACATGGTGCGGCGCGAGCTGGACTGCTGGGCATCGCACTCGTGGGGGTGGCGGCCGTGCTGCGGTTGATCGCGCAGTCGTATGCCATGCACGGACCGGCTGACACCTTCAACGCGCCCCTCGTCGGAGCGATGCTCAGGAGCACCGTGTGGGGATGGGGATGGTTGCTGCAGATCACGGCGATGATTGTCGCGGCGGCAGGCTTTCGCTCCGCGCTCCGTGGAGGAGGCTGGTCGGTGGCGCGCGTTGGCGTCGCGGCGCTTGCCTTCACGCCGGCACTATCGGGCCACGCGGCGTCCGCACCGCAACTCACGGCACTCGCTATTCTGGCCGATGGCCTCCACGTCATTGGCGCCGGTGGATGGCTTGGCAGTCTCCTGCTGGTGCTCGTGGTCGGTCTCCCGGCCGCGATGCGGCTGGCAGAGGACGATCGCGGGCCTGCCGTCGCCGATCTGATCAATGCGTTTTCTCCGACCGCCCTCGCGTTCGCCGGAATCTCGGCGACGACGGGCGTCTTCGCTGCGTGGCTCCATCTGGGCGACGTATCGGCGCTGTGGCAAACCGACTACGGCAGGACGCTCCTCGTCAAGCTGGCGATCCTGTCTCTCGTCGCCGGTACCGGCGCATACAATTGGCTGCGCGTGAAACCCACGCTGGGCACCGCGACGAGTGTCACCCGTATACGTCGCTCGGCTCGCATCGAGCTGGTGGTCGGTGCGTTCGTCATCATCGTCACATCGGTGCTCGTCGCGACGCCCACCGCAATGGATGCACGCTCGATGGATACGCGAGCCGCTATTCCACGATCAGTTCCAATCCGGACTCGATGACAAAGCGAGTGAGTACGGCGGGCGAAGACGCGCCAACCTTGCGCGCGAGGCTCTCGCGGTAGGTGTTAACCGTCCGAAGGCTGATACCGAGCGAGCCTGCGATCTGCTTGCTGCTCATCCCTGAAGCGACGGACACCGCCACCTGACGTTCTCGTCGACTCAGTGCAGCCGAGAGCGTCGGCACGGGGCACTGTGCCCGGAGCGCGCATGCCCTGCAGTCACCTCCACGCAGGTTATCAACTGCGCTACAGAAGTCCGTTACGCCGGCATCGTACGGTAGGCACTCGACCGCCGAGTCGCTCCCCTCTGGTCGGCTAAGAAACAGCACGCACGCATCGGGCAGTAGTGTGCGAAGACGGGCGAGCGCCAGATGCTCCACATCCGTGTCGGGCGCACCATCGACGAGCACCACTTCCGGGTGGTGCACGCGAACAAGCGTCGCCGCCCCCGCGAGGTCGCGCGCTTCTGCCAACACGACAAAGCCGGGCGTGGCATTCAGTAACGCTCGCAAGCCTGCGCGAATAAGCGCGTGTTTCGCGACGAGGAGGATGGGTGTCTGACGAACCATGTGGGATAATAGTTATCGGGATTCAATTCTCCAACCGGCACTGGCCCAACCCCACGCGAGGATCTGGACGGCTTACGGCCTCGGTAGAACTGCCGAAGGGCGCGCAGGCGGCGACCCTGACATCCTGAGAGAGCACCGCATCACCTTCTTTCTTGCATCAGTCTCCATGCGACCTCTCGTCTTCTGTTTACTCGGCTGCGCTTCGATGAGCTGCGCCGTGATAACCCCGCAGCCACTCCGCGCCCAGCAGGCGGACCGGGCCACGCCGGCGCTGCTGCTGTCCCCACCGAACGTCACGTACGGCGTGAGGCTCGACACGATGCGACTGCGACCATTCGACATTCCCTCGCTGCCCCTGGCGGACGGGTTGGCGGAATTTGCACGTCAGTCCGACATGGTCGTTCGTGTAAACGCGGCGTCGCTGAGCGGCGCACGGTCGCATCCTGTCTCGGGCGTGTTCACGCCGCGGGCTGCGCTTCAACAAATGCTGCACGAGACAGGCTTTGCGGCCCGGTTCACAAATGCGCATACGGTAGTAGTGGCGCCCTTGGGGATAGCGGGCGATGCGCCCCAGGCACTCGACCGCGTCATGGTCACGGCGAGCGCATCGCGACAGCCCGGCTATCTCGTGAGGCGCACGAGTTCACCCACGCGAACCGAAAGGTCGCTTCGCGATACCCCGCAGGCCGTGTCTGTTGTCTCTCGGGAGGCTATTGCCGACCAGGCGATGCAGAGCATGGCCGATGTTGTTCGCTACATCCCCGGCGTCACCATGAGCTTGGGCGAGGGGCACCGAGACCAGCCCACCATTCGCGGCAACAACACCACGGCCAACTTTTTCATTGACGGTATGCGCGACGACGCCCAATACCTGCGTGATGTGTACAACATCGACCGGGTGGAAGCGATCAAAGGCGCGAACGCAATGGCCTTCGGGCGCGGCGCAGGCGGAGGCGTGATCAACCGCGTGCTCAAGGGGGCGGAATGGTCGCCGACCCGCTCGCTCACGTTCGAGGGCGGCTCGTTCGATCACACGCGCGCCACATTCGACGTAGGACAGGGTCTGGGACGGGCGACGGCCGCGCGGGTGAACGCCATGGCGGAGCGATCTGGTGGGTTTCGCGACGCTGCCCGGCTTGAACGCTACGGTGTCAACCCGGCGCTGGCCGTCACTCTCAGCGATCGTACGACGATGCGACTCAGCTATGAGCTTTTCCGTGACGATCGCCGCGTGGATCGCGGTATCCCGTCGTTTCAGGGGCGACCCATTGCGACCAACGGCACCACCTTCTTCGGCAATCCTGCCGTCAACAACGCGTCGGCGCGGGTCAACGCGCTCGGCCTCACCCTTCAGCACACGGCTCCGAGTGGTCTGACCGTTCGCAACGTCTCTCGCGTTGCGGACTACGACAAGTTCTATCAGAACAGTTTCCCGAGTGCGGTGAATACGGCCGGGACGCAGGTGACGCTCAGCGCCTACCGCGATGCAGTCCAGCGTCGAAACGTGTTCAGCCAGACCGACGTGACGTACGCGATTACCACTGGGCGATTGCAGCACGCCCTGATGACCGGCGTGGAGTTTGGTCGACAGCACACGGCGCAAGTCCGCCACACGGGCTACTTCGCAAACGGTACGTCAAGCGGTGCGACAACACTGAGTGTTCCGTTCACGGCACCGACGGTGGGAACCGCCGTGAGCTTTCGCCAGGGTGCAACGGACGCGGACAACGAGGCGACGGTGAACACCGTGTCCGCCTACGTGCAGGACCAGATCGTCCTGTCGTCGTGGTCGCAGGTCGTGCTCGGGCTGCGCTCGGAGCGCTTCGACATTCAGTACCACAACAACCGGAATGGCCAGACGCTCGCGCGCACGGACCAGCTGCTCGCGCCTCGTGCTGGGCTGGTACTCAAGCCGGTGACGTCGCTTTCGTTCTACGGCAACTATGGCGTGTCATTCCTGCCGAGTACCGGCGACCAGTTCACGGCGTTAACGGTGACGTCGCAGACGCTCCAACCTGAGCAGTTTCTCAACCGTGAAGTCGGAGCCAAATGGGATATGCGTCCGAACCTGGCGCTGACCGCGTCGGCCTATCGGCTGGATCGCACGAACACGGCGGCACCCGATCCTGCTAACCCGGCGCGAACCGTGCAGACCGGCGCACAACGGACGACCGGATTCGAGCTCGATGTCGTTGGTCATGTGACCCGCGCATGGCAAGTCATGGGCGGTGTCGCCGAGCAGCGCGCCACGATCACCAGCACCACTGCGGCGGCGAAGGCGGGGGCCACGGTGCCGCTCGTGCCTCACCGCACCGTTTCGCTGTGGAACCGCTACCAGATCGCGCGACCGCTCGGTGTCGGGCTCGGAGTGGTGCACCAGGGCGAGATGTACGCTGGCATCGACAATGCTGTCCGACTTCCGCGCTTCACGCGTCTTGACGGCGCGGCATTTGTGGTCTTGTCGTCGTACGTTCGCGCCCAGGTGAACGTCGAGAATCTGCTCAGCCGACGGTACTTCGCCACCGCATTCAACAACCACAACATCATGCCGGGCGCGCCGCGCACGATGAGGGTTTCGATCACCGCGACTCCGTAACCATCGAGAGACGTCACGGAGGTTCGGGCGAATGCCATACCGGTTCCAGGTTCAGTGGCGTGAAACCGAAAACACCAGCGTCGCCCAATGCACGTCCCAATCCGCGCCTGATCCCTTGATCGCCGGCACAATCTGCAGTGTTCGCACGTTCCAGAGTCCCGGTCGCGTGATGACGATAGCCGCAACGCCCATGCTGTCCGTCTCAAGCGAAACGTCATCGCGGGCGGCCCGTCTCGCCGCCGCAGTGTCGCGCAAGGTCGACGCGGTTACCGCTACCGAGCCGCTGTGCAGTCGCGCCAATGGCGCCGACTTCCCGACCAGGAGCAGTCGCACTCTCAGTGTATCGCCCGGGCGCAATGCGGAAACTCCGGATACGCGTCGTCAACGTGGTGGACCTCATGGCGTTGCAGCCCCCAAGTGCACATCCGCACGGCCTCAGCGACACTGACTTCGATACGATGTTCACCACGGACAACCCTGTTGTCTTTGCCTACCATGGGTATCCCTCCCTGATCCATCGATTGACGTATCGCCGCACCAAT
>JANLVM010000937.1:0-4128 GCA_031364015.1 Gemmatimonadaceae bacterium | reverse complement strand
GTTGAATCCATCGCTGCTGTGCGCCGTCACGATTCTCGAGGAGCGCGGTCTCGCCGACGCGGCCAGGATGGACGCCGAATTGAAAGCCGGGAAATCTCGCGGACCGCTGCACGGACTTCCGTGGGGGGTGAAAGACCTCTTTGCGGTGAAAGGCACGCCGACGACATGGGGCAGTGCCGACTTCGAGAATCGCGTGATCGACGAAGACGCTGAAGTGGTGGTGCGATTGCGTGACGCCGGCGCGGTACTCATTGCGAAGCTGTCCACCGGTTTGTTCGCGCAGGGGGGCAACTGGTTTCGTGGCGGTACCAAGAATCCGTGGAACCTCACGCAGAGTTCCAGCGGATCGTCGGCAGGCCCAGCGTCGGCGACCGCCGCCGGCTGTGTCGCCTTCGGCATCGGCACCGAAACGTCTGGATCGATTGTCAGTCCGGCGATTGCGTGCGGCACGAGCGCACTCCGACCGACGTTTGGTCGCGTGAGTCGCTCGGGCGGTATGGTGCTCGCGTGGTCGATGGATCGCGTTGGGCCGCTCACGCGCACGATCGAAGATGCCGCGATGGTCTTCAATGTCATTCACGGTGCTGATGCGAAGGATCCAGGCTCCATCACGATGCCGTTTCGCTTCAATGCGAATATCAACCTCGCGTCGCTGCGCATTGGCGTGCGACGCCAGAACGCACCGACGCCCGATCCCGTGTATCTCGAGTTTCTCGACAAGCTGAAAGCGTTGGGCGCGAAACCCACCGAGATCGCCGATCCACCAACCGTGGCGGGCAGCCAAGGCGGTATCAATGTCGAGTCGGCCGCCGCGTTCGATTCCTATGTGCAGGCGAAAGCGAAAGAACTGGGGATGGACATGGCGACCGTGCTCACCACGTACGGACGAGCCGGCGGAGGAGGAGGAGGAGGAGGAGGACGAGGCGCTGCGGCTGCTCCGACCGCAGCAGACACGGGTCGAGGCGCCAGCGCCGCGACCGCGCCGAACAACGCGCACCTCAATCGCTGGGTACCCGGACGAACTCCCACCGCGATGGAGTTCCTCCAGACGCAACGTCGTCGTCAGAAGTTGATCACGGCGTGGCAGGAGTACCTCAAGGACATCGATCTCTACATTGGTGCGGCCGACACCGGCGTGCACGCCCAAACCGGGCATCCCGTCGCGGTGGTGCAGATGGGGTTTGGCGTGCGGGCCCAGGGTGCGGGCGGACGCGGTGGTGGCGGTGGACGCGGTGGACGTGGTGATTCCGCCACCGGTGCCGCGCCGACACCGCCGCCCGCACCGCAGAATCCGCAACCGATCTGTACGCAGATCGCGGGCAATCTGTACAACGACGACCTCATTCTTTCAGTCGCGCACAAGTACCAGATCAACACGGCGTGGCATCGCGAGCGACCAACGCTCGGGTAGTCGGGTCTAAGAGTTCGGTCCCTTCCGGTCGGCCACGTCGCCCCCTTCGACGAGTCGCGCGGACAGCGCGAGTACGCGCTGCTTTGCCTGACGAACGGCCGACTCGCCGTCGCACTCGGCGTCCACCAATGCCCTCGCTTGTGACCACATTGCCTGCAACTGGGCGAGCAGCGTCGATCGACGCGCCTGTGCGAGCGTGTGCTGGCCCTGGATCCTGCGCATCAGATCCACCTGTCGGCGGACGGTCTCGGCCAGCTCTCGGTGCTCAGGACTCGCCTCCGCATGCTCCGACAACAGGGACAGTCGCGTGGTCAGCCGATTGACCTCCGCAGGGCTCGAGTCGCGGGCAAGCAGCGCGAGCTCGCGATCGAGTGCGGCGATGGCGGCGATCTGGTGCTGCACGGCGCCTGACACGGTGTGTCCGATCGGTGCGAACGTCGACGGAAACCGTCGGATCAGCTCCTCAACGGCCCGCGCGTGGTCAGCGGCCACCAGTGGATCGGGAGGACGTACCGCGTGCGTCGCAGGCGCCAGCAACCGCGCGATGCGTGGCTGTCGCCAGAATGTCGAAGCCGCAGTGGAGAAAAAGAGGAACTGCACGGCGTCGTCGAATCCAAGTTTCTGTTGTGCGCCCCAGCGCCAGACCACGAGGGTCGCGATCGGTACACCGGTTAACAACAGTGCGGCTGACGCATTGCGAATGATTTTCTGAGTGGCCGTTACGCCGTCGGCCGTCAGGGCGACGATGATCAGTAGCCCGAAGCACATCGCGACAAGGACACGGATCACGCGCGCAATCGGCGGCATCATGGACCAGAGGTCGTCTGGAGCGCGCAGACTGGACGGCCACCAGGTTCCCCACCATTTCGGGGGACGCAGCACGAGGCGCATCAGTTGACTCGCTCTCATCCCGTGGGCGCGTACTCGCCAGACATGCAGTGCGGGTCCAACGGGCACCAGGATGGCGACGAGCAGCAGGATCGCGCGACTCGTCGTCGAACGCGCCGTGCCGAACGCAAAGGCCGTCCACAGCGCCAACCAGGTCACCGCATACATTGCGTATCCTGGAAGATCGGCGATCACTTCCGGCAGGTCGCTCGCCTGCACGTTGCCACTGTTTCTCAGGGCACTGCAGAGCGCCGCGGCATCGCGCCAGCGCAGCGCGCGGTCTCGCTCAAGGCATCGCATCACGATGTGCGCGAGGTCCGTCGGGAGTCGAGGAACCAGTTCGAGAATCGGGGTTACGTCGTCAAACCGCCGGCGCAAGAGCACAGCGCGGGCGTCTGGCCCGGTGAACGGCGCACGTCCCGTCAGCATCGCGTACGCCACCGCACCCAGTGAATAGATGTCGCTCCGACCGTCCAGCTCCGTTTCCCCGTCGGCCTGTTCTGGCGACATGAAGAGTGGCGTGCCAACAATGGCACCCGTCATGGTGAGACTGTCCGATGAATTCGCGAACGTGCTGATACCAAAATCCGCGAGCCGCGGCTGCCCGCTGTCCTGATCAAGGAGGATGTTGGCCGGCTTGATGTCACGGTGGATGACGCCACGCTGATGCGCGTGCTCGAGGGCCTCAGCGATGGCCAGGAACACGCGGAGTACCTCGTCAGCGGGGAGCGTGGTCTCGTTCTCCAGACGCTGCGCCAGGTTCGAACCGCGCACGTACTCCATGACGAAGTAGCACAGCCCGTTCACCTCACCAAACGCATGCAGCGGGACAATCCCGGCGTGTGAGAGTTGAGCTGCGATGCGCGCCTCTCGACGAAAGCGCTCACGACTGCCTGCGGTCGCGGCATGATCCGGGAGAAGAACCTTGATCGCGACCATTCGGTCGAGCGCGCGTTCCTGTGCGAGAAATATGGCACCCATGGCGCCGCTGCCGAGCATGCCCAACACGTCGAACTGTTCGCCGAGGCCTTCCTGGAGTGTCGCGCGAAGCTCGTCGGCGGAATGGTTTCGCACCAATCCCGTCTCGGCGCGTCGCATCGCGTCCAGGACATCAGGCAGGGGATCGCCAGCCACGACTTCCGCTTCGTGCGCCGCCAACAGTGACTCGACCTCCCGGCGCAATGCGGGCTGATCGGCGCAGGCCGTATCCATGAACACGCGACGTTCAGCTTCTGGAATGTTCATCGCCTGTCGCAGCACCGCCTTCACCTCACGCCACTCCTCCGCTGTCACGACCGCTCCAACTCCCGGCGCAGCCACGCGCGCGCGATCGCCCATTCCGCCTTGACGGTCGTCGGCGACACGCCTGTCGCCTCCGCCGTCTCTTCGATCGTGAGGCCTCCGAAGTATCGCAACTCGACAATGCGCGCCTGATCCGGATCCATCACCGCGAGACGCTCCAACGCCTCATGCAACGACACAATCTCGAACGCATCTTCGGCCGCCGGCGTCAGCTCATCACCGAGCGTGACGTGGGCGACACCGCCTCCTCGCTTGTCGGCAAGCCGCGCACGGGCCTGATCGATCATGATGCGTCGCATGACTTGCGCCGAGACTCCAAAGAACTGCGCGCGATTGCGCCAGACAACTCGTCGTTGGTCGACGAGCCGCAAGTACGCTTCATGCACAAGCGCGGTGGCCTGCAACGTCGCACCTGCAGCTTCGAATTGCATCGCGCGACTCGCCTGATGATGCAGCTCGTGATAGACCGCATTGAGTAGCCGCTCTCCGGCAGACTTATCACCCGCGCTCCAAGCGATCAACAGGTC
>JANLVM010000923.1:0-4646 GCA_031364015.1 Gemmatimonadaceae bacterium | reverse complement strand
GTCCGTGATCTCGAAATCCATGAACAGCTTGCGACCTGTCATCGGGGATGCTCGCTCACAATCGTGGCAAGCAGCGCGTCGACTGTCGCGATCTCAAGATTCTCGTGATACGTGTCATTCACCATCATCATGGGCGCCGTGCCGCATGAGCCCAGGCACTCCACCGTTGACAGGGTGAAGGCGCCGTCTGCTGTGGTTTGTCCGGGCGCGATTCCCAATGTGGTCGTGAGATGTCCCAGCAACCGCTCCGCCCCGCGCATCGAACACGACACGTTGTGGCACACCTGCACGTGATAACGACCGATGGGTTCTCGACGCAGCATCGTGTAAAACGCCAGCACTTCTTCAATCTGGATGCGCGGCACGCCGAGATATTCCGTCAGCTCCTCGATATCGCTGTCGGCCACATACCCTCGGTCTTCCTGAATGCGGCGCACGCACGGAATCACCAGCGAAGACTCGAAGTTCGGTGGATAGCGCTTCTTCATCACTTCAAACTCGGGGATCAGATGCTTCATCGATCGCACTCCCCACCGATCATGTTGACCGAGCCGAACGTGGTGACGACATCCGCCAACTGACCGCCGTCCAGCATGCGGTGCACACCACCCATGTGCACAAAGCTGGGACTGCGCACGTGAACCTTGTGCGGCACGCCACCACCCGCGCTCACGACATAAAATCCCAATTCGCCGTTCGGAGCTTCGTGCGCCAAATAGATGTCGCCCGCTGGCACCTGAGGTCCTTCCATGACGAGCTTGAAATGATTGATCAGTGACTCGATCTCCGTATACACCAGCGTCTTCGGTGGGAAAATGCAGCGCCGGTCATCCACGTTGATCGGCCCGTCCGGCAACATGTCCATCAACTGTCGGATCATATGCACCGACTCGTCCATTTCGCGCATGCGCACGAAGTAGCGGTCGTAGTTGTCACCGTTAATGCCCACCGGTACCTCGAAGTCCAGCTCGGCGTACGCCAGATACGGCGTATCCTTGCGCAGGTCGCGTGGCGCGCCCGTGGAGCGCAGGATCGGGCCCGTGAATCCCCAATTGATCGCGTCAGCCGTACTGATCACACCCACGTTCCGCATGCGGTCGATGAAAATGCGATTGCGATCCATCAGGCCGTGGACGCGCCCGATGAACTCCTCATACTGCGTCAGAATTTCAGCGAGTCGCGTCAGCCAGCCGACCGGCAGATCTTCGGCGAGTCCGCCAATACGACTGTATGAATACGTCACCCGCGCGCCCGTCAGCGCCGCCAGATGTTCGTACATGTAGTCGCGAATCATCACCAGATACAGAAACGCCGTCATAGCGCCCAGCTCCATCAGCGCCGCGGCCACGCAGGTGAGATGATCGGTGAGTCGCGAGTACTCCGACAGCAACGTGCGCAGATACTTGGTGCGCGGCGTGATCTCGATACTCATCAGTCGCTCGACCGCGTCGCAGTAGGCGAATCCGTTGATGAGCGCCGAACAGTAGTTCAGCCGATCACAATACGGGATGAGATTGTGCCAGGTGTGATCTTCACATTCTTTTTCGAAACCGCGATGCAGGTAGCCGCAATGCACGTCGGTGCGGAGTACGCGCTCGCCGTCGAGTTCCGCGATGATCTGGACCGTGCCATGCGTCGCCGGATGGGACGGCCCGAGATTGACAATGACCGATCCGTCGCGCGTGTGTGATGTGAGCGCCGAGCGGACCGGATTGGGAATCGTGAGGGGAGCCGTCACCGTTTAGAACCGGTAGGGCACGAGGGGCTGCTCGAGCTGCTTCGGATAGTCCTTGCGCAGCGGATGCCCTTCAAATCCCTCATACAGCAGGATCGGACGGAGGTCGTCGTTGCCCTGGAACTTGATGCCGTACATTTCGTGACATTCGCGTTCCATATATCCCGCCGACCCGTACAACGGACGCAGCGTAGGAACCTGCGGGTCCGCTTCCGAGACGCGGGGTCTTGAGGCAGACCCGCGCCTTATGCGTGGTGGAATAGAAGTGGTGCACGACCTCGAAGCGCAGCGCCTCCTCGGGCCAGTCCACGGCGGTGACGTCGAGAAACAGATCGAACGCATGAACCGACTTGAGGCGCTCGACCGTGGCCACCAGCTGGTGCGGTGCGATCTCGTACACCAGCACACCATGCGATTCACGCACCCGTCCATCGCCCAGCGAAAATTCCTGTTGCAACACGTCGAAGATGGGCGCGGACACGATCAGAACTTGTCGTTGATGATGTGGTGCTTACCCGCTGCGATGATCTCCTGCAACTTCATAATGCCGTCAATGACCATCTCCGGACGCGGTGGACAGCCCGGGATGTAGATGTCCACCGGAATGATCTTGTCGATGCCCGGCAACGACGCGTAGTTCTGGTAGAATCCGCCACTGGTGGCACACACGCCAAAGGCCATCACCAACTTGGGTTCGCACATCTGCTCGTACACTTTCAGCAGAATGGGCGCCTGCTTTTGCGTGACCGTCCCGACGATCATCAGCAAGTCGGCCTGTCTCGGCGAGAATCGGGGTAGCGCCGCACCAAAGCGGTCGGTGTCATACGCCGACGCGCTCACCGCCATGAACTCCATGGCGCAACAGGCCGTGACGAAGGGATAGGGAAACAGCGAAAACTTCCGCGCCCAACCGACCAGTTCGTCTTTCTTCGTCGTGATATACTCGAACGTCCCCGCAGGCTGACGCGGCGGGACTGCGACCACAGGGAGGGGCTTCCCGTACATTGTTACTCCGTGACTGCTTCCAGAAGCCGGGCTTTATATACGTACAGCAGGCTCAGGACCAGCAGAAAGACAAAGAGGAAGAACGTGAACAGCAGGAATCCGGTTAACGGCTGCGCCCCCAAAGCCCAAATGAAGAGAAACATGGTCTCGAGGTCGAACAGGATGAACAGGATCGCCACACCATAGTACTTGATCGGTACGGCCTTGACGTTGATCGTTTCGTTCGGCATCACGCCGCACTCGAATGGCTCCAGCTTGATGGCGCTATTGTGCGGCTTGGGTCCGAGCAGCCGATTGAGCCCCAGCACCAAGCCGACGAACGCGACGATCGCCACCATGTACAGCAGAAAGATGACGTAGGGGTTCATCGCGGAGAGCGCAAACGGTCGGCGGGTTCAGGATCCGGCTTGGTCGCCCGGGAGGGCAGCCAATGGTGGCGAACGTGGTGTGAACGTGATGCCGGGCAAATGCCGCGTCAAGTCATAACGGCGCACCAACTTGACTCGTTGGATCGGTTGCCGCTCCCGCTACCCCGGTGGTTTAGCGCGCAGTGCGTGCTGCAAGTCCGCCGCCGTCCACGGTTTGGTACGCGACGCGGTGGCTAAGCGGATACGCGTGACCGTCGAAGTCGATATGGGTCCGGCCTTGTTGCCCCAGGAACGACGCACGTACGTGGCCACTGCGGCAAGCTCGTCATCCTTGAACGTCGGACCCCATGTCGGCATGACACCGGTAAAGGCCTCACCTTCTACTTCGATTTCGCCGGTAATGCCGTGCAGGATGATGCGAATCAGTCGCTCCTCGCTGCCGGTCACCCACTCACTGCCAGCGAGTGGGGGAAACTGTCCCGGAATTCCCAGTCCGGACGCCTGATGACACGCGGTGCAAGCGGCAGCATAGATCCTGGCACCGTCTGGCGCTTGCGCGCGCAGCGTTACGCCGAGGGGCGCCGCCGCGAATATCACACCCGCAGCAACCCACGATCGCGACAGAAAGCAACTCACCGTTTGCGGCATACCGACGGATCGGATTTTACGAAATACGCTTTGAAGTTGGCAGCCTTTGGGTCCATGCATCCTTTCAGATTCACGATCTCGACTTTGCGGAAATCAATCGGCGCGGTCTCCGCCTGCAACGCGATGTAGCCTTCCGACAACAGCTTGCCCCCCACGAGAACGCCGGGATTGGTGTAGTTGGCCGCCCCGCCGCCCATCTGTGGTTGGAAGTACGTCAACACGGTGTCGCCGTTCACGATGTGCTTGATGACGGAATCGCCAAGCACCATCGCTTCTACACGCACCCACTGGCCGCCGTCGTACGTCACCGAACGGGAATTGATGCAGTGCGTGGTGACCAGCTTGTCGTTCATCACCACGTTGGTACCTGGCGTACACAGATTTCCAGTGGTTCGCGTGCCCTGCCCCAGTCCGCCCAGCAGTTGCACTTCCAGCGATATGGGAAAGTCCTGGCTCAAGCCCATGCTCGCCGCCGACTGCGAATGCACCATGATGCCATTGTTGCGAATCGCCCAGCTGTTGCCTCCGCCGGCACCGGTGACTTGCGTGCCGACGAACCGATACTCGACCGCAACGAGGTAGTGCGAAAACGGCTGCCGGTAGAAAAGGTGACCAAACTCACCGTTGAACCCGGTCCACTGATCATAGCGAACCTTGAGCATGGCGTCTTCGACACGAAACGTGTTTCGCACGTTCTCACCCAAGGGAGCGCCTGCAAACTTGATGTCCCAATTCGCGAGATCCTTGCCGTTGAATAACGACATCCACTCCAATGAGGCCGGAGGACTCGTCGACAATCGGCGATAGGCTTCGAGTTGCTCTGTATACGCCGACTCCAAGCGCATGATCGACACCGCGCGCGCCAGATCCGGCGCCGCCGCTCGACTCTC
>JANLVM010000912.1:0-6227 GCA_031364015.1 Gemmatimonadaceae bacterium | reverse complement strand
CATGCAGACGGTCGCGCTACGACTGGAGTTTCCCGGTGTGCTCTCCCGTTACGCGTGGAATTTGTACATCTCCTGCTCAATCGAAAACACCGTGGCGGGATTCAAGCTGGCGATGGAACGGGATGTGAGCACCGCGTTCGACGTATTCAATCTGGCAGATTCCGAAGTGCGGCGTGACATCGTGGACATCCAGGAGTTCCTCACACGCAACTGGCCACACGTTCCGAATCGAGTCACCGGCAACGGATGCCTGTTAGGAATCGACAAAGCCCGCGCGCTACTGGGATACGAGCCGCGATCGCACGGAACCTACTACTCATTGGGAGTGATGTGGTAGCGGCATGGTAACCGAAAGCCCAACCGTCGTGCTGGGCGCCGGTCTCTGCGGACTGTCTGCCGCCTATCATCTGCAGCAGCAGCACGCCGACTTCATCGTGCTCGAGCGCGAAACCAAAGCGGGCGGACTCGCACGCACCGAGAGCAGCGACGGGTTCTCGTTCGATCACTCGATACACATTCTGTACACCCGCGATGCCTACGTCACCCGATTGATCTGCGATGACCTCCTCGCGGACAACATCGGTCGCCAGCTCCGGCAGAGCTACTGCCATAGCGAGGGCGTATACACCGAATACCCGTATCAGACCAATCAGTATGGGTTATCGACGGAGACGATCGTCGACAACCTCCTCGGCCTGATCGCGGCAAAAGCGGCCGCACGAGATGCACCGCTGCACTTTGAAGATTGGATCTACCGCACCTTCGGTTCTGGCATCGCCGATCGATTCATGATTCCGTATAATCGCCGTCAGTGGGCGTGGGATCTGAAGGACATGAATTTCGATTGGATCGCCGACAGAGTCCCCATGCCGGAGCTCCGCGATGTGCTCGTAGGCGCGTTGAGCCCGCCCGCACGAAAGCATGGACCGAACCAGGAGTTCTGGTATCCGCTGGAAGGCGGAATCGAAGCGCTTCCGCGCGCGTTCATCCGCCACATCGCACCGGAACGGGTGGTGACTGGGTCGCGCGTCACCGCGATTGATTGCGCGCGCCGAGAGGTCGTCGTTGACAGCGGTAAGCGCGTGCGGTTTGAGCGAATCATCTCGACGCTCCCACTCCCAGTGACGGTGCGGCTCATGGGTGCGGCGGCCCCGGAGGACATCGTTCGGCGCGCCGCAGCGCTCAAGCACAATGTCGTGCATACGGTCAATGTCGGCTTCGAGTTGGACGGCACGGACAACAGCCACGAAATGCACTGGGCGTACTATCCCGAGGAGGATCTCATCTTTCACCGCGCCAGCTTTCCAGGCGCATTCTCCTCGTGGATGACGCCGACGAATTGCGGCTCGGTGCAGGTGGAGATCAGCGAATCGGTGCACAGGCCACTCGATCGAACGACGTTGGTGCACCGTGCATTGAAAGATCTGCGTCGTGTCGGGATTATCACCGCCCGGAACCGGGTGCGGACGACGGGAATCGTGACGCTCGATCCGGCCTACGTTATTTACGACCTGCAGCATCGGGAGAACACGCGGGTCATTCGCGATTATCTGTACGATGCTGGTATTGATAGTCGGGGGCGTTTCGGCGAGTGGGAATATTTCAACATGGACCAGGCCATACTCAGCGGGAAGTCTGCCGCGGAGGCGGTGCTCTGACGCACCGGTCAGCCGTGCTCTGGCTCACCCACGTCTGGTCTCCCGAGCTCGAGTCGGAGTTCCAAAGCCTGCTTGAACTCGACGCCGACGTCTGGCTCGTGCTCGACCGGCGGACGCCTGGCGCCGCTGCGATTGCGGCTCGATATCCGCGCTGTCACATGTTCGATGAACGTCAGCTCTTCGCGTTGCCGTATCCGCGGCTCGCCGGCCAAGGCCTGATCAATCATCCGCACTTCCCCCTCCTCGACTTTTTCCGCGCGCACGCCGGCTACGACCGGTACTGGGTGATCGAGTACGATGTCCGCTATTCGGGCGACTGGCGCCATTTTTTTCGTTCAGTAGACAGCTACCAGTTTGACCTGATGACGAGCCACATCCGTCGCTACGCCGACGAGCCGCGCTGGCCCTGGTGGAGCACGCTCGAGCATCCCTCAACGCGCATACCGCGCGAGCGATATCTCCGATCGTTCAACGTGATCTATGGCGTGTCGCGCGCGGCGTTGGAGTTTGTTCACGCCTCGCTGCTCGCCGGATGGCGGGGATACCCAGAAGTCGCGTTGCCAACGCTGTTGTCCGAAGGGGGGTTCCGTTTGCTCGACCTGGGTGGTCAAGGCGAGTTCACCCCGGCAGCCCTGCGAAATCAGTCTTATACCTCGTGGGCAACGTCGAGCGGCTATCTGAGTCCGTTCGGCACAATGCGGTATCGTCCGGCGCGGTCAACGGCGGGTGACTTGCCGGACAAGTTGTATCATCCGGTGAAGCCGCCCGCTCTTCTGGAATCGTGGCCGCAGCGGGTAAAGCTGGGGCTACTGTGGGTGAAGGAGCTGGGCGCGCATCTCGCCTATGGTTGACGCGCAAGGGCGCGCGAGGTGGGGAATTCACTCGCGCGCCGTTCATAGCGGGAACCATGCAGACGAGGTCAATTGTAGCATCTCCCCGAAGTGACGGTAACGCTCCTCCCGCCCGGTCTCGAGAACAGTCCATGCGCCGCACTCCCATTCTGCTCGCGATCCCGATGTTCGCCGCCATGCTTGGCGCGCAGCCTGCACGTCGCGCAGACATTCGCCCTGACAACGGCTTCTCCACCGAACGGCTACGGCGTGTGGATGCCTATCTGCAAGGTCAGGTGGATAGCAGCCGGATTGCCGGCGCTGTCGGGCTCGTGATGCGTGATGGCAAGGTCGTGTACGAGCGTGCGGTGGGCTGGGCCGACAAGGAGAGCGGACGGCGCATGACCGCCGATGCGATGTTCCGGATCGCCTCGCAAACCAAGGCGTTGACGAGTATCGCGATCATGATGCTGTTCGAGGAAGGCCGGATCGCTCTGGGCAATCCGGTGAGCCGGTTCATCCCGGCGTATGCGCGCACGACAGTCATGGTGAACGGCCAGCCCGTGCGGGCGACGCGCCAGATCACCATCAAGGACCTGCTGACGCACACCGCAGGGATCTCCTACGGAACCGACACCACGCTCGCCGCGCTGTACCGCGAAAAAGGACTCGGCCCTGCAGCGGGCAACGGCTGGTACACGGCCGACAAGGACGAACCGGTGTGCACGACGATGGAGCGCCTTGCCACACTCCCCTTTCTGCAGCAGCCCGGCAAGGAGTGGGTGTATGGCTACAACTCGGACATTCTCGGATGTGTCATCGAAAAGGTATCCGGCATGCCGCTCGATGAGTTCATCAGGACGCGCATCACGGGTCCACTGCGCATGTCGGATACGCATTTCTTCGTGCCCGTCGCGCACCGCAATCGCCTGGTGACTTTGTACGCCAGTGACTCCACGAATCACACCGCTCGCGCACCGGACGGCGCCAAAGGACAGGGCCACTACGTCGATGGACCACGCCGCAACTTTGCCGGCGGCGCCGGACTCGTTTCGACCGCGCGGGACTACGGGCGGTTGATGGCCATGATGCTCAATGGCGGTGAGCTTGACGGCGCGCGGATCCTCTCGCCGACAACGGTGGCGCTGATGACGTCGAACCAGTCGGGTGCGCTGTATCCGTCGGGCAGCGAGAGCTTCGGTCTCGGGTTCTCCATCATCGAGCGGCTCGGTGGAGACAACACGCCGATGTCAGTGGGCACGTACGGTTGGGGCGGCGCATACGGGAGCCAGTATCGTGTTGATCCCAAGCAGGGAGTGGTCCTCGTGTTCATGATCAATCAGATGCCGAACCGATCGGACGCGGCCTCCAAGTTTCCGACGCTGGTGTACCAGGCGATGACCACGAGCCGTGACTAGCACCTTGGACTGAGTACCATGGCCAACGACATCGTGAAACGGATCATCGACGGACGAACCGACTTGGTGTTCGACTTCGTCGCCGCAGGTCACGCCGCCACATCAGTCGACCGCGACGGCACGCCGCTCATTCGATGGTGCGCGTACTACGGCGACGTCAGCGCGATGCGGTTCCTGCTCGCGAACGGTGAATCGCTGCTATCGCTGGGAGACAATCTGGACCTCAATGGTGCAGCGTTTCACGGGCATTGGCGGCTCTGTGAGTTTCTTGTTGAACAGGGGGCAAACGTCAATAAACCCCTGCCCGACACGGGAGAATCGCCGCTTCATGCCGCCTTGTGCACGACCAATCGGCTTGCGCACGATCTGGTGATTCGCGTACTGCTCGGTCACGGCGCTAATCCGAATTGTGTCACCAAACCTGGTGTGGAAACCGGCGGCTTCATGCGCGATTGTCGCACCAAAGGCGAGACGCCTCTGCATCGCGCGGCGGCCTTCGGCACCGAGGACACCATTCAACTGCTGCTTGACGCGCGCGCAAACATCCGTGCCAAAGACATGAATGGAGATTCACCGCTCACGTGGGGGAGCTGGTACGCGCGTCCCGATTCCCTGCTCCGTTTGCTCTGTTACGGCGAGTTCAGTATTCGTCCAAATCGCAAATCGATGTTGGCGTACCTTCCTGGCGAACCCCGCGCATAGGCGCACCGACAAGCTACGGAGCCGCCATTCGTGCTCTCGAGACGCAGTGCATTCAGGCGTCCCTTTGGATCGTCGAACCAGAGCGACTACGCATTCGCGATCACCCGACCGGCGCCTGAAGCCGGCTGCCGTTATTTGTAGCTCCGCTTCGCGGTCCCACAACTCGGCCACGCCCGCGAAGCACCCGTAGCGCCTACCAGCAGCGCCTGGTCGCGCGCCGTACGCTCGGGATCTTCCGACGCCGCGTACGCGAGCATCGCCGCCATGGTCGCGTTGTTCTTCAAATCGTCGAACACGATCTTGTCGAACGTGTCGCGGTTGGTGTGCCACGTGTACTGGCGGTACTCCGAGTAACTGGACTGCAACCGGAACGCGGGCGCGCCGCGACAGAGAATCGACGTGTGGTCGCTTCCGGCGTTGGCCTGTGCACCCGGCACTTGCAGTCTGACACTGTCCGTCATTTCCGCCGGTAACTGCGCGACCCACTTGGCGAGGTTGCCGCTGGCCTTGAGGAATCCTTGTCCTTCCAGGATCTCCACGCGCCACGTGCCGTTGTCCTGATTGAACGCCACCTGCAAGCCGTCCATGACGTCCTTGTGATCTTCGGCGAACGACTTGGAGCCAATGGTGCCTTGTTCCTCGCCGCCCCAGTGTCCAGCGAGAATCGTGCGTCGCGGACTGGGATACGCTGCCTTGAGAATGCGCATGGCTTCGAGCATGGTGAGCGTGCCGGTGCCGTTGTCCGTCGCACCGGTGGCGCCGTGCCAACTATCCAAGTGTGCGGAGAGCAACACATACTCGTTCGGCAACTCGCGCCCTTTCAGCTCAGCGACCACGTTGAACATCGGCACCTCAGCCGGTGTGGCCTGTGATTCCGCTGTGAAGCGTACACGCGGCCCCTGATTGTTCGACGCGAGGCGATGCAGCAGTCCGTAGTCTTCGCACGACAGGTCGACCGATGGCACACGATCGGATACGGCGCCAAAGATTTTGTTGACGCCCCATCCGTTCGACCAGAGCGTCGTGCCGACGCCCATAACGCCCGCCGAATCGAATCGCGCCATGACGGCGACTTGCCGCTGGTTGCCGACAACCCCTGCCGGCGCCAACGCATTCATGCGATCAGTGAACACGCGTCGTGTCTCCGCGCGCTGTGCATTGAGCGCGGTGATGGTACTGGCTCGCGCGTAGCGTTCCAGTTCCTGCGGCGCGCGGCACATGATCTCTGGCGCCGAGGTCAGTACGAATTTCCCTTTGACGGTCTTGAGCCATTGTGTCGCGGCGGCGGCGTCCGCGAGCACGGGCACGACCACCACCTCTGCGTCAACTGGACGCCCCTTGGGTGTCGCGGGGCTCCAGGCCAGTAGCTCCACATCAAGATTCTGCACACGCGGAGCGATCAGCTGCATGTGCACGGCGCCTTGCTCCCAGCCGCGCCACGTGCCGTAGCGCTCCTGCCGCACCGGTATGCCGAACCCTTCGTAGGCGCGCTGCAACCACGTTCCCGCACTGGTGAAGCCAGACGAGCCGGAGAGTCGTGGGCCGATGGAGTCGATCAACACCTGCGCCATGCGCTCGACCTGCGATTCGGCCATGCCGACTTGCCACATACGGCGGAT
>JANLVM010000904.1:0-2365 GCA_031364015.1 Gemmatimonadaceae bacterium | reverse complement strand
CGCTGTTCAGCAAGATCGTCTCCGTCGCGGATGGCTTCGATGCGGCGACCACGGCGCGTGTGTACCAGGATTCGCCATGGACGCCGGCTGACGTGTTGCGCGGCATGCGCGACAATCCGCGCCTCGGACTCGACCAGGTGGTAGTGAAGGCGTTCATCAATCTGACCGGCATCTATCCGGCCGGAACGGTCGTCACGCTCGATACCTTCGAGTTGGCAATCGTGTACGCCGCCAGCGCCGATCCTGCGGCATTGTCTCGACCTCTCGTTCGCCTGCTCTCCGATGCGCAGGGCAACCGGGTCGCCAGCGCACCGGCGTGCGATTTGACCGAGAAGGGCGCCGACGAGCAGTATCTCCGCACCATCATTCGCACCGAAGACCCAGAACGCCATGGCATCCGAATTGCCGACTACTTCGCCTGAACGCGTGGCCCACTCCGCGATTTCCGCCCGCTTCGAGCATCTCGCTGCCAGCGGGCGAAAGGCGCTCGTGTGCTACGTCACCGCCGGTCATCCTGACCCGGCGCGCAGTGTGGCACTTATCCGCGGTCTCGAAGCGGCGGGCGCTGATATCATCGAGATCGGAGTGCCCTTCTCGGATCCACTCGCTGACGGCCCGGTGATTCAACGCAGTTCCCAGGTTGCCATTGAGCAGGGAATGACCCTCGACCGAACCTTCGCGCTGATTGCTGAGGCTGCGGTGAAGGTACCGATCGTGCTGTTCAGTTACCTCAATCCACTCCTTGCCGGAGGTCCCGAGGTGCTGACGCGCGCACGCGCGGCTGGCGTGCACGGTGTACTGGTGACGGATCTTCCGGTGGGCGCTGACCCGAAACGTGAGGCGTGGTTTGGTACCAGCGGACTCGATTTCGTGCGTTTGGTGGCTCCGACAACGCCCTCAGCGCGTATGACAGAAATCTCTCGTCATGGCGGTGGATTCATCTACCTGATCAGTCGCATGGGGGTCACCGGGGAACGGGACTCGCTCGCCGCAGATTTGCCGGCGACGGTCGCCCGGTTACGCGCCGTCACCGCGCTACCGCTCTGCATCGGATTTGGCATTTCGACACCGGAGCAAGCGGCAACGGTTGCGCGTCTCGGCGATGGGGTGATCGTGGGAAGCGCCATCGTGCGTGCGGCCGAGCGCTCGATTGACGAGGCCATTGCGTTAGCGGCTTCGCTCCGCGCGGCCATCGACGCCGCATGAACGACAGTCTTCCACCGTGGTCCATCACGTCACCGAAGCGGCGCGAGCACATCGGGCGCGTGGTCACGTTGCTGCGCGCGTGGGCCGACCACATGGACGTGCCCGAATCGGAGTCGGTGGCGTGGCGCGATGCGGGGCTTTGGCATGACGCATTTCGCGACGCGGACGAATCCACCCTCCGCGCGCTGACTGGCGATCGCCTGCGACCCGTTGGCATGCTGCACGGACCCGCCGCCGCCGCACGCCTGCACGCCGACGGCGAACAGCGCCGTGAGGTGCTCGAGGCCATTCGATCGCACACCGTGGGCGATGCGCACTGGCAGCGGACGGGGCGAGCGCTCTACATGGCGGACTTTCTTGAACCCGGTCGGACGTTCATGCAAGCGGATCGCGCCTTTCTCGCTGATCGCGTACCGCAGGCGTTCGACGCCGTGTTTCGGCAAGTCGTCCGCCTGCGCATCGAATGGGCCGTTCGGGAAGGGAAGGGGCTCGCGCCGGAGACCGTGTCGCTGTGGGACGCGGTGCGATGACCGTTCATCTTCCGCCCCTGGTTGCAGCGGCGCCCGCAGACGCGCGCCGCGCGCGGATGCGGATGCGGATGCGGTGGTGGCTCACACTTACGGTCGTGCTCGTGGTGCTGTCGGGCGCCTTTGCGGGATGGTTTCGCGCCACGGAAGCGTCGGAAGCGCCGACGGTGCCGCACGTGGCCGTCACGGATACGGCGGCTCGCGCACCAGCGGGCGCGCGTATTCGGGTTCGAGTACTGAACACCACGGCATCGCGCGGCCTCGCCAGGCGCGTCACCTTCGTGCTGCGCGACTTCGGGTACGATGTCGTCGATTTCGACAGCGACACACGCACGCCGTCCACTGGCACGGTGATCCTGGCGCATACGGGACGCGTCGAGTGGTCCCGGCGATTGCGTCGCGCGCTCGGCACTGGCACCATCGAGCAGCGCGCAGATTCGCTACGCTACGTGGATTTCACCGTGTTGGTCGGCAGCGATTGGAAGACGCCGGCCCAGCCGTTCCGTCCGTAGCTGACCGCAGGCTGCGGCAATATCGAGTCCACGGCTTCGGCGTACCGCCGTTTCCACACCGCGACCGCGTAGCGCCCGAGCGAAGGCGGCAATCACTGGCCCGGTGGTTGGCGTGAAGCC
>JANLVM010000899.1:0-5723 GCA_031364015.1 Gemmatimonadaceae bacterium | reverse complement strand
CAGATACTCACGGTCCCCGGAGCCCGTGACGCCATCACCGAGCAGGATGGCGTCCGGATGTACCGACTGCAGGGTCCACCGATCCCGCGGCAGAAGCCCTACCGATTCATGCTGGCGACGCGCAGCGTGGCGAAGATCGTGCGGCATGAACGCCCCGACGTGATCGAGATTGGAAGCCCGTTTATCGTGCCGTGGATCGTGCGTCATGCCACGCGCGATCTGGACGTGCCCCTGGTGTGCTTCTATCACACCAACTTACCGCGCATGTTTGCCCCCAATGCGCGCTATCACAGCGTGGCGCGTCGAGCGGTGTATCGCGCGTCGTGGCAGTATATGCGACGTCTCGACAGAATGTTTCCACTCACGGTCGTCACCTCAGATTTTTCCGCGAACGATTTGGCGCAAGAAGGGATTACCCGCATCGCCAAAGTACCGTTGGGGGTAGACCTTGAGCGGTTCACGCCGTCGCGGAAAGCCCATGCCGATGCGACACGCCGTCGGTTCGGTCTCCCGGACGGACCGCTGGCGGGATTCGTGGGCCGATTTGCGCGCGAGAAAGAACTGGATGTGGTGCTCAGTGCGTGGGCGGTCGTCGAGCGGCGCACCGGAGCGCGTCTCGCGCTGGTGGGAACCGGACCGCTGGAGGCGGCGCTGCGAGCGCATCCATACGGGTCTCGCGTGACATTTGTGCCCTTCCAGCCCGATCGTGAGGCACTGGCCGATCTGTTGGCGTCGTTCGACGTGTACATCGCACCAGGCCGCATCGAAACGTTTGGACTGTCCTCACTGGAAGCACTCGCCAGCGGAACGCCCGTGCTGTCGGCCGATGAGGGCGGAGTCTCGGAACAGGTGGCTCGCAGTGGAGCGGGGCGCATGTTCACGTCGGGCGAAGCGGAATCACTCGCGGCGGAAGCAGCGTTGCTGTTCAGTGACGATCTCGCGCTGATGGGACGTTACGGTCGCGCCTACGCCGAGCGCGAACACGCGTGGGACACGGTGTTCGATCGGCTGTTCGACGTCTATCGCGAGGTCCTGCGAACGCATGTGCCTCAACGTTCGCGATCGTCCTGAAGATCGTGGGTACGCCCGTCCTGGCGAAACGATTGCTCGTGTCGATTCATGACGTGACGCCGGCGCTGGAGGCGCCGGTGCGCGCGCTCTGGCACCTGTGTCGTGCGCACGGCGTGACGCCGGCGTTGCTGGTGGTGCCTGATTGGCACGGCGACTGGCCGATTGAACGTCATCCATTGTTCATGGACTGGGTTCGCGCGCGATCGCGTGACCATGCCGAGATTGTGTTGCATGGCGAGCGTCACGACGAAGTCGGACTCCCGCGTGGCCTGCATGATACGCTGCGAGCCGTGGGACGCACCGCCCGAGAAGGGGAGTTTCTTACGCTCGACCATGATGCCGCGCGAAGGCGTATCACGCGCGGACTGGCGCGACTGCGCGATCAACAACTCGCGCCAGTTGGATTCATCCCGCCGGCTTGGCTGGCCCGTGAAGCGACCCATGACGTGGTGCGCGAGGCAGGGCTGTGTTTCAGCGAAGACGCGGATGCCGTTCGTCTGCATTCCCGTAGGGCGCGCGTGATGGCGCCGGCACTGCGTTGGAGTGGACGCACCACGGTACGCGCCTGGGGCTCGCGCGCGGTCGCGAGTATGCGGTGGCGGACGCTCCAGGAGGCGCCGCTGCTGCGATTGGCGCTGCATCCGCAGGATCTGGCGCATCCAGTCACCGCCGCCTCGGTGATCCGCGAGGTGGCGCGATGGTTGCGAGCGCGAACGACCATTCGCTATGAGGCGTTGTGATGACACCGAGTGCACGTCTCGACGCGTCGTCGCTCCGGTTGGCGCTCTTCACCGATACCTATCCCCCTCAGGTCAACGGGGTTTCGCGCACGCTCGAACGGTTGGTCGAGGCGGTTGAAGCGCGTGGGGGCGCCGCATGCGTGTTCACGGTTGAAGATCCCGATGCGAGCGCCCTGCCGAATGTCCGCCGCGCACCGAGCATCCCGTTCTGGGCGTATGACCAGCTGCGTCTCGCGTGGCCGTCGCCACGACGCGTGCGCCGGGAGATCGATGCGTTTGCGCCGACGCTCATTCACGCGGCGACAGAGTTCGGAGTAGGTTTGGCCGGTCGCCGAGTCGCGCACTTAACCGGCGTGCCCTTTGTCTCGTCGTACCACACCAGTTTCACCGCCTACGCCAGGTACTACCGGTTAGGCGCGCTGGCCACGCCCGGTTGGGCTTTCTTGCGATGGTTCCACAATGGCGGTCTACGGACGTACTGTCCCACCCAAGCCATCGTCGATGAATGCGCGGCCGAGGGGTTCAAGCACACCCGTGTGTGGTCGCGCGGTGTCGACGTGTCGCGCTTCTCACCGCGCTATCGTTCGTCGGCGCTACGCCAACGATTCAACGCCGACGACGATACGTTGGTCATCGCGTATGTGGGTCGACTGGCCCCCGAAAAGGGACTTGATGTCGGCCTGGAGGCCGTGCGAGAGGTCGACGCCGCACGACCAGGGCGTGTACGCTTTATCGCGATCGGCGATGGGCCGTACACCGACGAGGTGCATAAACTGGCGCCGACGGGAAGCTGGTTGCCGGGAAAACTGTTGGGCGATGACTTGAGCGCGGCGTATGCGTCGGCGGATGTCTTTCTCTTTCCGTCCACCACCGACACGTTTGGCAACGTACTGCTCGAAGCGATGGCGTCGGGACTGCCGGTTGTCGGGGCCGATGTTGGACCAACACGAGAACAGCTTTTTCCCGATCGCGGATGGCTCGTGCCAGCGTCCGACGCGCGCGCATTCGCGGCGGCACTCATCGCGCTGGTGGACGATCGGGCGCGGTTAACGGCGCCGCGCGCCGCCGCGTTGACGTTTGCGTCCGCGAAGACGTGGGACGTCGTCTGGGATACGCTGATTGGCGACTATCTCCTGTTACACCGCCGGTAGCACGCGCTGTCCCCACGGGGCAACACGAGTCCGGGTGTCACTCTCCCGGCATAACGTGTCACAGATCGACGACCGTGTGCGACCGACGTGACGCGGATCACGCGGGGCGTGGGAACGGCCGTTGTCTGGCGCCAGGCAGCGGTCGAGACTCGACCACATGTCACTCTCGCGCGCAGGATGCTTGCTGTTGACCGTGCTGGTAACCGGTGCGTGCGGAGGCACGGACATACCGAAGGTAACGGCCCCGACCAACGATACCCCGGCGACCGTGAACCGTAGAACGCTCCAGCGCGTCGACGACGTGGCCACCAGCGTGCAGCCGCTCGATGCGTGGATGGGTACGACGCTCAACGACGTGCTTCGGGTCCGGGTCCTCGACGCCAACGGACATGGTGTGAGCGGCGCGGCGGTGCGATTCGCGCGTGCACGCGATGGCGCACGCATGGACGTGACGAATTCGACGCGCGACGACACGACAATCGTCGTCACCAGTGACGCCAGTGGTGTGGCGACGGCAGGCGCATGGATGCTGCCGCTGCGCGATACGGTCGCCGTGGTATACCGCGCGTCAGCACACCTCGCCGGCAGCGAATCCTCCACGATACATTTCGCGGCGCGCGCGTGGCGTGATCTCTCGCAGTTTGGCGGCAGTTCCGCACTGGTGCTCGATCGCCTGCCCGTGGCGCGGTCACTGGTATGGGCTATTCTGCCGTTAGGCACTTTCGGTACCGACGATGCGCTGCCTTCGGCCGATGCATTGCTGCTGCTGCGCACCGCTGGTCCGCACGTGATACACGCCGTGGCCGACGGAATGATCACCGAGATCGATACGGCAGCGGGTGCGGTCACGATGCGCCTGCGTGATCACGTCCGCATTCGCATTGCGGGTTTCTCACCGCGCACCACTCTGTGGGTGGGTCGCGTGATGAACGCTGGTGATTCGATGGGAACGGTCGATGCGTCGCGGGCGCGCGACGGCGTTGCCGTGCGGGTGCTCGACGCGACGACGCATCGGACCCGGTGGGTGAACCCCGAACGCTACGGGGCCCGCCGAAACGCCACCTTCTTTGTTCGCTACCTTGCCGACTCGTTGCGATCGCAGATGTTCGGTTTGGTGCGTCGCGCAGCCCCGGACCTCGACGGGCGAATCGACTACGATCGCGGCGGTCGCTTAGTGGGTAGCTGGTTCGCGGCGACTGCAGTGGCGAGCACCAATCTGGCGCTCAGCGCGGCCACGCGGGCCAGCACGTCGCCGTATGCCGCCCTGCGCGCTGCGGACGTCGATCCATCGGCGTCGCTTGCGCCAGTGGCCTTAACGTTCGCCTACGATGCGGAGCGTCCGGGACAAGTCCGGATCGCGGTTGGAAGCGCGCTCGCCGTAGTCCTGGGACTTCGCGGCGTCCGCGCGGTGGCGTGGGAAGACCCCGATCCCGCCGACGTCGATGCGACTCGTGGCGTTGTCCGATACCACCTGTACGACACCGACGACGAGGTGCGAATGGGGCGCGCCGATCGGGTGTTGCTGGTGCAGCTGGTGGCATCCGACACGCTGCGGGCAGAAGTGGTTGCGGTGACGGGAAGCGAGACGGCGGTGTTTTCGTCCCGAGTGGTCACGCTGATCCGCTAACCGGCGCTAACCAGCGCTTTCCACTCGGCGAGTCGTTGACCCCATGGTCGCGCCGCAGACCCCCTTCGGCTTTCGTGCGACCCTGCTAAATTCCGGCTCGGCTGCGATATACTCTGCGGCTTGCTCCGGTAGCTCAGTTGGTAGAGCAGCGGCCTTTTAAGCCGTAGGTCCTGGGTTCGAGTCCCAGCCGGGGCACTGTGTCGAAGATTGACCGCTAACTTTGGGCATGCGTTTCCGATTCCCTTTGGCCGACAGCGGCCGACCTGCGCTGCTTCTGTTGGCGGCGATCCTGGTGCCGTCTACCGCCCCCGCCCAGTTGTTGGGAAAATCGTCGGCACGTGTTGCCGGTGACACCGTGACGGTGGTCTCGCCGACGTCGCCACGGGCCTCCCTACAGGAGTTCCTGGCGCTAACCCGAGCCAATGACTGGGTCAGAGCCGCCGAGTTCCTTGCGGTACCCTCGGCTGAAGGCGAGCAGGCATCGACGTTGGCGCGTCGACTCAAAGTGGTCCTCGACCAGCGCCTCGCCCTCAATCTGGCCAGCGTGTCGCCACTGGCGAGTGGTGATACAACGGATGGCGACGAGACCGGTGATCGCCTTGGTCTGATCGCTGGTCCTTTGGGACGCGAAGATCCCGTGCGACTGGAGCGCCGCACGGTGAACGGCAGGATCCGATGGGTATTCTCCCCCGCGACGGTGTCGTCGGTGAACACGTGGTATGAGAACCTGGGAGCACCGTGGTTGCGCGAGCGACTGCCGGCGACGCTCATGCGCGAGGGTCCGTGGCACGTGTTTTACTGGCAATGGATTGGCATCGCACTGGCACTCCCGTTACTCGTGCTCTTGTCGTGGTTGGTGGGGAGTACACTTCGCACGTTGCTCATGCGGGTCGCCGCGCGGACCACCTCCGATTGGGATGATCTGCTGGTTGAACACTTGCGCGGGCCTTTCCGACTCTGGATTGGCGCGATTGCCGCCGTGCCCCTGCTCAGCGTGCTCGAGCTGAATGCCCGCGTTGCCGACGTCGTGAGCAACACGTCTCGCGGCGTGGTGTTGTTGTCATTCTTCTGGGTGCTGCTGCGCGTCATCAAGCTGGTGCAGTATCGCATGGAGCATGTGGCGTGGGAGGCAGG
>JANLVM010000879.1:0-6110 GCA_031364015.1 Gemmatimonadaceae bacterium | reverse complement strand
CGATCGCAACTCGATTTGGCGCGTCGGGAGTTGTGTGTCGTGGCGGCGTGTGCGGTCGCGCGTCAGGATCGTCAGCTGCATTCGCACCTGCATGGTGCGTTGCACGCCGGCGCGTCACCGGCGGTGGTGTCAGCGACCTTGGCCACCATTGCCGATCTGTTGGCGCCCGACGACGCTCGGCGCTATGCGGCACTCTGGGCGCGCGTGCAGGGCAAGTAACACGAGGCGCACGTCGGTGCGCGCTCTCATCGCTAGTTCATCGCGGCACACGCCGCTTCATCGTCGTCAGGTCGCACATGTTTGTTGATCGCGTCATCGTGAATGTCGAAGCGGGAACTGGCGGATCGGGGAATTCCTCGTTCCGTCGCGAGAAGTTTGTAGCCATGGGAGGGCCCGATGGCGGCGATGGCGGTCGGGGCGGCGACGTGTTTGTGCGGGCCGATCGCAATCTCACGACGCTGCTCGACTATACCTACCGCGACATCTGGAAAGCCGAGCGTGGTCAGCACGGTGAAGGCGGCAATCGCACCGGTCGCTCGGGCGAAGACATCGTACTGCCGGTGCCCGCCGGGACGATCATTCGCGACGCGGAAAGCAATGAGCTCCTTGGCGAAGTCATGGACGAGGGCGACACCGTGCTCGTGGCCAAAGGCGGACGCGGCGGCAAAGGCAACGCGTTTTTCGTGACCGCGACGCATCAGGCACCGCGCGAGTGGCAACCGGGGGAGGAAGGGCGGACGCGTCGCCTTGAACTCGAGCTCAAGCTCATTGCCGACGTCGGCCTCGTGGGCCAGCCCAATGCGGGCAAGAGCACGCTGCTGTCGGTGATTTCGGCTGCTCGACCCAAGATCGCGGCGTATCCGTTCACGACACTCTCACCAAACCTTGGTGTGGTGCCGCTCAGTGACCACCGCTCCTTTGTCGTCGCGGATATTCCGGGCATCATCGAAGGGGCCCACGAAGGCAAAGGATTGGGGTTGCAGTTTCTGCGTCACATCGAACGCACGCGCATGCTGGCGTTTGTGATTCCCATCGACGCCACCGATTGGCAGGCCGAGTTCGATCAGTTGCGTCGCGAGATCTCCTCGTACTCCACCGCGCTCGCGACCAAGCCGTTCTGTGTGGTCTTCTCCAAGCTCGATCTGTTGGGCGAGTCGTACGTACCGGAGATCGACGCCAGCGGGTCGTTCGGCATGTATGCGATCAGCGCACCGGGTCGCATGGGCCTTGACGCGCTGCTCGACGCCTGGTGGCGCGAACTCCTCGCGATGCGCGCGGAATCCGACAAGGCCGCACAGGATGCACAGCGCCTGCCGTGAACGCGATACGACGCGCGACGTCATCGCCGCGCGCGCATTGCCGGGCGTTGGTGACGTCGGATTGGCGTTGCGCATGGCGGAGTGTGGATCGGCGCGCGCGCTGCTCTCAACGTTATCGCACGTCGAACGCGAGCGCGCGTATCGCGACGCCGATGCGTTAGTGGCCTCCGTGGCGGCCATTGGCGCCTTTACGCTGACGCGCGACGACGAGGGGTATCCGCCCGGCCTGATGGAGTTGCACGATGCCCCCGCTATCCTGTTCGGCCAGGGGGCGCTGGCGACGGCGGCCGGGCCCGCGGTTGCTATTGTCGGGACCCGCGCCGCCTCCAGCTACGGGCTTCGCGTGGCAAGGGCCATCGCCACCACGTGTGCCAGAGCCGGGGTGGCGGTGATCAGTGGTCTGGCGCAAGGAATTGACGGGGCGGCACACGAGGCGGCGTTGCAAGCTGGTGGACGTACCGTGGCGGTGCTCGGGACGGGATTGGACATCGTGTTCCCTCGCCAACATCGCGCGCTGCAAGCACACATCGCCAAAGACGGGTTGCTGCTCACCGAGTTGGCGCCGGGCGTTCCCGGTCACGGCGGCACCTTTCCGCGTCGCAATCGCATTATTGCGGCGCTTGCCGACATTACCGTGGTGGTCGAAGCGGGCGAACGCAGCGGCGCGTTAATCACCGCCAACTACGCGCACACCCTCGACCGGCGCATCGCCTGCGTGCCAAACGCCATCGACGTGCCGTCCTCGCGAGGCAGCAACGCGTTGCTCAAGGCGTACGCGGAGCCGATCCTCGCCCCGGACGACGTGCTCAGTATGTTGGATTTGCGCGCGGCACCGACTCCGGCCCCACTCCTCGATCGCGACGCGGCGGCCTGCTGGGACGCGATCCTTCGCGGCGCGACCGATTTGACGTCTATGGCGCATCTCGCCTCCTTGACGACTCGTGCCGCCGCCACCGCGCTCACCGCGCTGGAATTGGAAGGACTCGTGCACGTCGAGGTGACCGGTCGAATTCGTTCGTCGATTTCGAGCGTATCGGCCAGCACCGGCCTTGGTGCGGCACCGCGCGTGTGAACGACCTCACGCCCCATTCCCGATCGTTTCGCCATCTGTACGTGCACGTGCCGTTCTGTGCTCGACGATGCAGCTATTGCGACTTCTCCATCGCCGTGCGACGCGTGGTGCCGGTCCACGCCTTTCTGCGTGCGGTGGAACAGGAGCTCGCGATACGGGGCAGGGAGTACGTGGTGACGGCACTGGATACGCTGTATCTGGGCGGGGGCACGCCATCGTTGTTGGGTGCCGATGGTATCAGGCAGCTGCTCGACCGCCTCCGATCGGTAATGTCGCTGTCGGCCAACGCCGAAGTCACGCTGGAGGCAAACCCTGAAGACATCACCGCCAACGCCGTGCGCGCCTGGCGCGAGAGCGGTATCACGCGATTGTCCATCGGCGTGCAGAGCTTCCACGATGCCGTGCTCCGCTGGATGCATCGGGTGCACGATGCGCGCGCCGCCGACCGCGCAGTCCAAACCGCGCGCGATGGTGGACTCAACGCATTTTCGCTCGATCTGATCTTTGCGGTCCCCGACGCGCTCCAACGTGACTGGGCACGGGACCTCGATGCCGCCCTGGCGCTCGCCCCCGACCACATCTCGCTGTATGGATTGACGATTGAGCCGCACACGCCGCTCGGTCGATGGCGCGCGCGGGGGGCGGTGTCGGAAACGTCGGAAGAGCGGTACGAGCAGGAATTCCTGCTGGCGAACGATCGACTTTCCGCCGCAGGTTACGAACACTACGAAGTCTCTAACTTCGCGCGGCCAGGGCGTCGCGCCGCGCACAACAGTGCGTATTGGACCGGTGCGCCCTATCTCGGCGTGGGCCCAAGTGCCCACGGATTCGATGGCGATGTGCGCCGCTGGAATATTTCGGCGTATGCGGCGTGGCAGTGCGCCACCGAAGCCGGCGCGGACCCCGTGGAGGGTCGCGAAGTGCTCACGACACAGAATCGAGCGGCCGAAAGGATCTACCTCGGCCTCCGAACCCGAGACGGGATGTCGCTGTCGGACGACGAGACACGGGCGGTGGCTTCGTGGGTAAATGCCGGGTGGATTGAGTGGTTCGAATCGGCCGGGAAACTGCGGGCTCGCTGCACGCCAATGGGGTGGCTTCGGCTTGATCGTCTCGCTGCCGACTTGACAGCACTTCAAAGTCATTGATAGCGTTCGACGTATGGCGCACTCAGGAGAGCTCTCGGAGCGGGAACGGCAAGTCCTCGAAGCGGTAATTCACAGTTATGTGGCGACGGCTGAACCAGCCGGATCGCGCACGCTGTCGCGACGCTTTGGACTTGGCATTTCGCCGGCGACAATTCGCAACACGATGAGCGATCTGGAAGAGAAGGGATACCTCTTTCACCCGCACACGTCGGCCGGGCGCATCCCTACCGACAAGGCCTATCGCGTGTATGTCGACTCGCTCATGCGCGTCGATCCGATTACGCGCGAGGAGCGCCGCAAGCTCGCGGAGGATATCGTGGCCGGAGGCTCCGCCATTGAAGCCATTTTGCGACGCGCTGCCCAGTCGCTGGGGATTCTCACGCAAGAACTGGGTGTCGCACTGGGGCCGCGCCTGGAGCGTGCCACGCTGCGTCGACTGGAGTTGGTCCGGGTGGCGTCTGAGCGCCTGCTCCTGGTCATCAGCCTTGATGGCGGTGCGGTGCGGACGATCTTTGTTGAAGTCCCCGGCAGCATTGCCGACGAGGCGATGGTCGAAGTATCGATCGTGTTGAACGAACGACTGGTGGGTCTGACCCTCGATCAGTTGCGGACCTCGCTCGCTGCGCGCCTGCGTGATGTGCAAACGCGACCGGAAACTGCGGAGCTCCTGAATATCTTTGTTCAGGAAGGGGATCAGGTGTTTACGCGAGCCGCCGATCCACTCGAGGCCGTCGTGCTGGGCCAGCCCTCGTTGCTGGCCGATCAACCCGAGTTCGCCAGTGGCGAGCGACTGCGTCAACTGTTCGACTTAACGGAGCAGCGACAGCAGCTGGCCTCGATGCTTGGGGCGCGACCTGGGTCGAACGGCTTGAGTATCACCATTGGCAACGAGCACGGCGATCCCCGGCTCGAGGCTTTTACTGTTGTTACCGCTGAGTACACCGCTGGAGCGTTGAGCGGCGTCATTGGCGTCATCGGTCCAACGCGCATGCCTTACGACAAGGTGATCGCACTCGTTGGACATACCTCGCAGCTCGTGTCTGAGCTCCTCTGCTGACCTGACTTCCCATGGCCGATTTTTACGCGGTGCTCGGTGTACCGCGCGACGCATCCGACGACGATATCAAGCAGGCGTACCGGCGTCTGGCGATGCAATGGCATCCCGACCGCAATGGCGGTGCGACCGAAGCCGAAGAGAAGTTCAAGGAACTGTCCGAAGCGTATGACGCGCTGCGCGATCCGCAGAAGCGCGCGGCCTACGATCGGTATGGAGAGGCCGGACTGCGTGGCGCGTCGCAGGCGCAGTACGAGCACGTTGATCTCTCCGAAGCGCTGAACATTTTCATGCGCGATTTCGGTGGCTTCGGCGACCTGTTTGGCGGGCAAGGGGGGCGACGAGCGTCTGGGCCGAAAAGTGGCGCCGACATCAAGTTGCCACTCCCGCTTACGCTCACAGAAGTCGCGACCGGCGTCGAAAAAGCGGTCGTCCTCAAGGTGCTCGAAGCCTGTGACAAATGCGAAGGATTGGGGTCCGAGCCGGGCACCAAACCGCAAACGTGCAGCACCTGCCAGGGTTCGGGCGAAGTGCGGCGCGCGCAGCGTTCGTTCTTCGGACAGTTCGTGTCGGTTGCGCCCTGTCCCACCTGCGCTGGTGAGGGCATTGTGGTCGCGTCACCGTGCAAGAAGTGTCGCGGTGAGGGCCGCGTGCGCGCCGAACGCACGCTCAAGATCTCCGTGCCGGCTGGAGTTGCGACTGGTCAGTACATGACCATGCGCGGATCGGGCAACATCGGCCCGCGTGGCGGCACGCGCGGCGACGTGCTGGTGGTGTTCGACATCGAGGATGACGAGCGCTTCGATCGCGACGGTGAAGATCTCTTCTGTGAATCGCTGGTGACGTACCCGCAGTTGGTGTTTGGGGCAGACGTCAGGGTGCCGGGAATCACCGGAGACTTGTCGCTGCGCATCCCCGCCGGCACGCAAAGCGGTACCGTGTTTCACCTGCGCGGACGGGGACTTCCGCGGGTGAACGCGTCGGGCACGGGCGACCTCCACGTGAACGTGCAACTGTGGACACCGCAAACCTTGCAGCCGGACGAGGAAACGGTCATCCAGCAACTCGCGTCGCTTCAGGGTTCGGCGCCGCCGCAGCGGGAAAAGAGCATTTGGTCGAAGATGAAGGAAGCGCTGGGTGCCTGACGCAGTCGTTTCGTGGACCAGCGTACGCGTACGACCAACGCCGGCATCGGACGAGGCGCGCCGGGCGTGCCTTGCCGCGCTGTTCGCCGTGGGCGCCCAGGGTGTGCATGAGGACGGTGCGGCCCTCGTCACGCACTTTCCGCCGGGGACTGACCTCGTGGTGGTGCATCGCGCACTGACTGTCGCCGACGACACGGTGGTCATCGAGACCGCAGCGGTTCCCAACATCGACTGGAGCGAAGCGTGGAAGGAACAGATCGTCGCCCACACACTGGGGACGCTCACCATCACGCCGCCATGGCTCGCCGAAGGATACGATGCCGCGACCACCATCGTTATCGAACCCGGTATGGCGTTCGGCACCGGTGATCA
>JANLVM010000337.1:0-5408 GCA_031364015.1 Gemmatimonadaceae bacterium | reverse complement strand
GCAGACGGGCGCGCAAACCATGACAACATGTCGAACTCCACGCGAAGGAAGGAGGGCGCACGTAGACCGCGCGCACAGATCACACACCGCGCATGCGGCGCGGAATGACTCAACCTTGCAGGGCGGGAGGCGCGCGGGGTGCGGACGCCGGCGACGGATGCCAACGGGCCGAGCGCGACGTCGTTAACGGCGCGGGATTGATCGCATCGCCCGAGGGCGAAGGACAGACGGCTGGCGGATGTGTTCCCGTTGGTGCGGTGGCAATGGCACAGAGTAAACAGTTGTGCGCGTGCAGCACCACACACGACGAACTCGATTCCGACTCGATGTGTGCAATCGCCTGTCGCTGGTCCAATCGCCACGCGTCCGCGACGGCCGCGACCGAAGGCGCGACCATCTGGAAGAGGGCAAGCAGCACGAGGATCCGCGAAAGTCGCGGATGCCGGGAGAAGCGCATGGCGGGGATCGGTTCAAAGGTGCAAGCCAGTCGTGGCGTTGAACTGCCGCAGCGGCCTATAGAAGTGTAACGTGCCTTTGTGATCACTCAAGTCCGCTTATTCCTGGCGCCTGCCGTACTGGTCCTGTTGGTCGGGGCGCCCGCTGTCCACGCGCAGGGTGGCACGGCTCGCGTTCCTTCGGAACGTCCGGCGGCACCGCCGCGCAGCGCGCGGTGGCTGCTCGGCGGTGAGATCGGCGGCGGATTGGGCAACACGTGGCTGGCTGGAGGCACAGCACCAACGGTCTCAACGGGTGCCGGCGTGGCCCTGTCGATTGGGGCGCAGCGATCGGTGTCACGACGCATCGCGGCGGGTGGTGTCGTGCGTGTCGTGGCGCAGCCGCTCCATCTGCGCGAAGGCGACGCGCGATGGGATGGCGGCACGCTCACCGACACGCAATTGCTTGGAACGATCGCACTCGCGCTCTCCCGCGAGAGCGCAGTGCAGCCCAGCATCGAGTTCGGCGGCGGGGTCGCGCTGCTTTCTGGTGCACGGTCGCTCTATCCATTCTCCGCCGCCGCCCGAGTCACCCCGGCAACCGAATTCGGTGTGTCGTTGCAACGCGCAAACCGCCCGAAGGTGGGTGGTGCGACGTCGTATCCGTTGTCGCTCGTGGCGCGATACAGTCTCGTGCGCATCGATCCGGGACCCGCCCCTGCAACAGCCTTCGAGTCCATGACGGCCGTGGCCGGTTGGGTAGGTTTTACGACATTCGGCATCCGGGTGCAGCGATGACGCCGCGCAAAACCGGACGACCACTCGCCGTGCTGCTGGTGATGGCGTGTCTCGCCTGTGACGCACCGACGGCGACCCGTCCGGAGGCGGCATACGACCCCACGACGCTCACCGGCGGTCTGCTGTATCGTTGGGGCAGCGGAACGACCGTTCGCGTGTGGGTCGTTGCCGGCGCTCTGCCAACACCGATTGACCTTGGCCTCGCCGTACGACAGGCCATAAGTCAGTGGAACGCGGTGCGGCAGTTCGCGGAGTTCACGCTGACATCGGCGGCGAACATCAATGAGGCCGAGATCGTGGTGTACGATCGGGAGCACGTGGTGCCCGTCGCGCCGGGGAGTTGTGTTTTCGACCCGCGCGGTGGCGCCGGATACACCTACTTTTGCCCAACCGGTGGCCTCCCGCAACGCGCCGAACGTTTGGCACTTTCTGCAGGGGGTCGCGCGACGGTGACCGTCGTCATTCGCCTCGACCGCGGGCGTGTAAGCACACAGCGCGCGTACAACGCCATCATGGCCCACGAGCTTGGCCACGCCTTGGGAATTGGCGCGCACAGCGACGCCGCAGGCGATCTGATGTTCGGCTTGCCAACAGTCGAATCACCCAGTGCCCGAGACATCGCGACGCTCCGGTTCCTCCTCGGCCGACCGCCCGGTCTGATCCTCTAGTCCGACTTCGCGCACCAAACGCTTGAGCCTCGGCGTTCATTGCGCCATGTTTCGCCACGTGATTCGTGCCGTTGCCGAAGAGAAGCCAAGGCGTCGTATCGAGAGTCGTAGCGTGGGTCGTTCTTTTTGCGGAGGCGTCTTTCGATGCCTCCGCTGTCCTTTGCATGAGGGTCGCGGCAATGGCGACAGTGGTGTCTTCCTCCACGTCGGGAAAGCGCGAAAGCGCCGACGGACTTGCCCCACAAGGGCTCGAGCCCTCGGGCCGTGTACATTGGAATCTTTTGGCCCCCGAACTGGTAGAGGCTGCCGTGCGTCGAAGTGAGGGTCGGCTGGCCGATATGGGACCCTTTGTGGCGGTCACGACGCCGCATACGGGACGCTCGCCGAACGACAAGTTCGTGGTGCGGGAACCGTCGAGTGAAGCGGATGTGGATTGGGGTAAGGTCAACCAGCCAATCTCGCTGGATCACTACCACACGCTCAAGTCGGACGTGCAGCACTATCTGAACGGACTCGACGAACTGTTCGTGCAAGATCTGTATTGCGGTGCCGATCCGGCGACCCAATTGAGTGTTCGCTATATCCTGCCGAACGCCTGGCACGCGAATTTTGTGCGCAACATGTTCATCCGTCCGGCCGTGCAGGCATTGGCGACCTTCGCGCCAAATTTCACCGTGTATCATGCGCCCGAGTTTCAGGCCGACCCCGCGCGCCATGGCACGCGCACGGGCACGTTCATCGTGCTCAATCTGGCCGAGCGCACGATTCTCATTGGCGGCACACGCTACGCCGGCGAGTTGAAGAAAGCGATGTTCACGGTGATGAACTATCTGCTCCCCAAGCAAGGCGTGTTGTCGATGCATTGCTCCGCGAACATCGGAGCGGCCGGCGATACCGCGCTGTTTTTCGGTCTGTCGGGAACCGGCAAGACCACGTTGTCCGCCGATCCGTCTCGTCACCTGATTGGCGATGATGAACATGGCTGGTCGCGCGAAGGCACGTTCAACTTCGAAGGCGGCTGCTACGCGAAGGTGATCAATTTGTCCGCCGAAGGCGAGCCGGACATTCATGCCACCACGCAGATGTTTGGCACCGTACTCGAGAACGTGGTGCTCAACGAGCCGTCTCGTTCGGTGGCGTTCGCCGATCAATCGATTACGGAGAACACACGCGCCTCGTATCCGTTGCATTACATCAGGAATCACGTGCCGAGTGGGCGCGGCGGACACCCGCGCAACGTGGTATTTCTCACCGCAGACGCATTCGGCGTGCTTCCGCCAATCGCCAGGCTCACACCAGAGCAGGCGATGTACTACTTCCTGTCCGGCTATACCGCGAAGGTGGCGGGTACAGAGCGCGGCGTCACGGAACCTCAGGCGACATTCAGCGCCTGCTTCGGCGCGGTGTTCCTGGTGTGGCATCCTACCAAGTACGCGACGATGCTGGGCGAATTGCTGCGCACGCACGGCGCCCAGGTGTGGTTGGTGAACACCGGCTGGAGCGGTGGCGCATATGGCGTCGGCAAGCGCATGAAGCTCTCGTACACGCGGGCGATGGTGCGTGCGGCGCTGGATGGCTCGCTCAGTGCGGCGGCCACCGTCACCGATCCGGTGTTCGGATTGCAGTTGCCCACAGCGATCGAGGGCGTGCCCAGCGAGGTGTTAGATCCGCGCCGGACGTGGAGCGACGGCGCCCTCTACGACGCTCAAGCCCATAAGCTTGCCGAGATGTTCCGCGAGAATATCAAGAAATTTGGCGCGGCTGTCCCGGCGAACGTTTTGGCGGCCGGTCCGAACGGTTAGTTCACGAGGCGCGTCTTTTCCAGGAACAGTTGGCGCCCCTCGCGCACCGTGAGGTACACTGCGCCGTTGGGACCGAAACCCACCAGTTGACGTCCCGGCGGTAGCTGCACGCGGTGCACGAGCTCGCCCCGGCGATTCACCACGTCATAGACCAGCGGCGCCATCATGGCCGCCGTGACACCGGGTAGAAGTGCGGCGAGGCCTGCCGCACCACCGCGTGCAGTCGAGTCGCCTGCGGCGCGTCCGCCACCAGGAGGGCCGCCAGCAGCGCCACCGAATCCGCCGCGTCCGCCCATACCACCAGGACCGCCACCGCCCAGCATCGACTGGGCAAGCTGCGCCGACAAGTTCGATGTCGACGGCAGGATCCACAGATTGCCCGCATGATCGGCCTGCGTTGAGCCGGCACGAATTGGCGGATAGTAGTCGGGCAGCTTCTCGGGAGCCGTCACCTCGAAATTCATGCGGAGTGCGTTGTTGCCGCCCTGTGCCGCCGCGCGATCGGCCACCGACTTGGCCAGCGACCGGAGCGAGTCCACCATCTTGGTTTTCTCTTCGTCGGAGATGCGCTTCCAGTCGAAGGGAAGTCGCGGCGACGCCGTGTGCTGACCGTCAGTCGTGTAGTAATCGATGTGATAGTCGAGTACGCGGATGATGGCGATGGTGCCGTCATTCAAGAGCGCCCAATCATCGCCTTGCGGCAACGGATTGATCTTGGAGGTGAAGCGCATGCTGCCGTCATCGCCGCGCGTCATCGACGTCTCGTTCCGCGGCACCTTCACCCACGCGACACTGTCGGCTTTGCGCGTGTCGAAGTTGACGCGCACAATGGGAAGCGAGTCGGGCTGATTCTGTCCTTGGTTACCGCGGCCGCCGGGTCCGCCCCCGGGACCACCACCGAATCCGCCGCCGAAATCACCTCCGCGCCCACCGGCGTCCCCACCGCGCGCGCCCTGTGCGGGTTGCGCGCCTTGGCGTCCCTGCCCCTGCTGCCCACCCTGACCCGGCTGCCCGCCTTGCCCCGGCGGTCCTCCGCCGCGCCCTCCGCGCTCATTGCCCGACCCGAACATCTGCGCGAGACCCGGCCCGCCACCGGCCTGCCCTTGGCGGTACACCAGCTGCCCTTTGCTATCGAACGCGTTCGAACCAAGGTTGACCGATGACAGCATGTTGATGTCGTTCGTGCGCGGCGACGCCATGATGCGCGACACCTTGCCCTGTCCGTTCAGAACGATCATGGACGTCGTCGACGGATCGACCACGATTGTGGAGTCACCCAGGTAGGGGATCATTCCTGACGGACGCTGGCCGTAGGGCAACGGCGCGCCGGCCGCCGTATCCGCAATCACGCGAACGTCCTTGAGTGCCGCATCGAAGCGCAGGAGTTGTCGGCGCTGGTTGTCGTTAATGAACACGCTGCCATCGGAGAGGGCGCGCAACGTCGATACGGCCGTCAGACCGCGCGAGGATCGCGCTTCGGCGGGCGCCAGCTGTTTCACTGGGACTTTCGCCGTCGAATCCTGCGCCGCCATTGGCGTACTCGCGCTGAGCGCGGCACCAGCGATGGCGCTGCCTGCTGTAAGTAACCGTGATCGAAACGTCATGATACCTCAGATGTGGATCGTTGCGGGTGGGCGCTGCCTGGCGGAGCTGCCATCTCGGTAAGTCGCGTCAACCGCCGCCGCGACCACCACCGCCACCACCAC
>JANLVM010000868.1:0-1783 GCA_031364015.1 Gemmatimonadaceae bacterium | reverse complement strand
CCGCGGGGTCACGAATATTACGGTGGTCGATGAGCTGCCGCCGCTCACGCTGACCAGTGACAAGTCGACTGAGGCATATCGAAACTGGTGGCCCGGACCGGACGACGCGATGGTGCGGCTCATGAACCGCAGCATCGACCTGTTGGAGCAGTGGGCAGACCGCAGCGACAACCGATTCCTGCTGAATCGGCGCGGTTATGTGTACGCGACGGCCAACGCCGATACGGCGGAGCGGTTTCTCGCCGACGCGCGCTTGGCCGAGCGGCAGGGTGCTGGTGACTTGCGGGTGCATCGCGGTGCGCCCGACACGATCGCGTATCAACCCAGCGCGCACACCGGGTTCCGAGATCATCCAACGGGCGCCGATCTGTTCATCGATCAGCGCGGCATTCGCGAGTACTTTTCGTTTTTGGCGCACGATGTCGTCGCCGTGTTGCATGCGCGGCGTTGCGGTTGGCTGAGCGGGCAGCAGTTGGGCATGTACCTGCTGGAGGAAGCTCGCGCGGCGGGCGTCACGGTGTTGTCCGGACGCGTCGACGCCGTGGACGTTCGTGGAGGTCGTATTGCCGGCGTGACCGTGGCGTGCGCCGACGGTCGAAGCAGGCGAATCGCCACACCTGTGTTCATCAATTGCGCCGGTCCGTTCGCCAAACGCGTCTCGCAGCTCATTGATGTTGCGCTGCCGGTGTTCTCCGAGATGCACCTCAAAGTGGCGTTCGAAGACACGCTTGGCGTGATCGATCGCAATACCGGACTGGTGATTCTGGACGACGCCCAAACGCTCACGTGGTCGGCGGACGAACACGCGGAGTTGGCGTCTACTGACGAACTACGGTGGCTCACCCAGCCCATGCCCGCCGGTATTCACCTGCGTCCGGAAGGCTATCGTGATAGCCAGACCGTGCTGATGTTGTGGGACTATCACAGCGCGCATCGATACGACGCGCCCGTGCTGCCGCTCCCCGACGACCCGCTCTATCCGGAGGTGGTGATGCGCGGCATGACGCGGCTGGCGCCGGGTATGCAGCCGTATCTCGAGCGGCTGCCCCATACCTATGTGGACGGCGGGTACTACACGAAGACGGAAGAGAATCGACCACTCATCGGCCCGCTCGCCGTGGACGGTGCGTATGTGAACGCCGCGTTGTCCGGTTACGGACTGATGGCGGCCCCCGCTGCCGGTGAACTGTTGGCGGCGCACATTACGGGCAGCGAGCTGCCTTCGTATGCAAAGTCATTTCGACTCGATCGGTATGACGACCCGGCGTATCGGGCCATGCTCGCCACCTGGGGCTCCACCGGGCAGCTGTAGGTGCTTACGGCTTCGCGAACAGCGCTGTCAACTCAATGACGAGTGGCAGCGATGCCCCAGCGGGATGCCATGTCAGCCGCTCACGCTCGATCATGGGGAACTGCGCGTCGGGCGTCCACACCTCGACTGAGCACTCGTCAGCATCGATGATCCAGTAGGTTGCCACGCCCTGATCGCGGTAGACGAGTCGCTTTCCGAAGCGGTCGTAGCGCGCGGTGGACGGGCTCAGCACTTCGGCGATGAGCGGCACATGACGTACCTCGGCCCAGCGGTCGAGAACGGCGTCCTCGGGCGCCAATACAAACACATCCGGCTGCGTGATGACGTCACGACGGCCCCATGTGAGATCGCACCCCACGCTGAAAACCTCGCCGAATCCTTCTCGGTGGCAGTATTCGAGAAGGATATGTGCCAGCCGCATCACGACCCGCCGATGCCACATGCGCGGCGTCGGACTCACGACCAACTCGC
>JANLVM010000859.1:0-2624 GCA_031364015.1 Gemmatimonadaceae bacterium | reverse complement strand
GTCTGACCGACCGCCCAGGCGCTGCAGGGCGAATGCTTCCCAGTATGGCGCGTCCGGGGTGTAGGTCGACTTGGGAAACTGGTCACGAATTCGCTTGAACAGTTCAGCGGCACGGCGATGCGAGTCGCCGGAGAGCGCTCGGCGCGCCTCACGATACAGCGAGTCGGCGGGATCGCTCTGCATCCACGGCTCTGGTGCCTGCGTGCGAATCGAACGGCTGGAGCTCCAAGCCACTGGCGCGGCGGCACTCACCGCAGCGCTCATCGACTGGCCAATGCTGTATGCGTAGCCCACGGCGTCTGCGCTGACCATCGCCGCGCGCGTGGTGAGTTCCGATACCCACGGCGCGAGCTGAGCTCCCATCGTCGCCGCGCGCAGTGCTTGGAGCTCGAAGCCTCTGGCGGTCACCGCCATCGCGGCGCGCTCGGCCTCCATGCGCCATATCTCACTGTCGAGCGAGCCCCAGAAAATCGGAGGACGCGGCGCAACGGCTGGTGTCGGTGGCGTCGGTTGTGTCCGTGGTGTCTCTGGCGTTCGCGGCGTTCGCGGCGTGACCGGTGTGGGTGGTGTGGGTGGTGTGGGTGGTGTGGGCGGTTGCTGCGCGGCGACGTTGACCGCCAAAAAGGCGAGAGCAGCACAGAACATCGTAGCGGTTGCGCGAACGCGCGCGGCGTCCGTCATCGTGACATACGGCATCAGAGTCCTCCTCCGAGAATCGGGTCGTCACTACGTCGCGACGCCGTGACTGCAGCGCGCACACGAGGCAACAGGTTGGTTTCACGCATAGTTTCGCTGGGCGCCCGCTGTGTGGCTGGCGCCGATCTACGCGCTTGAACGATCTGCACCAGCACCAGTTCAAGGTCCTGCAACAGCCGACGCGTGCGTTCGTCGCGCAGCTGCGGTTCATCGAGTAACAGGCGCGTCGTCGCCAACAGGTCTCGCGCCCAGCCACTCACGTCTCCAACGGCACCCACCGCGGGGTCTTCATTGCGTACCGTCAACAGCAACGCGACGGTGCTGGCGAGATGCTCATCCATCGCCACGCGCACCGGATCATCCGATCGCGGCATCGCGGCCAACGCTTCCGGACCCAATCCGAGTGCGGCGACACTGTCAGTGCCTGACACCACCTGCGGGGATGTGTCAGCCGCCGGCACCAGGTACCGACCCACGCCAATGCCTCCCACCAACACGGCGGCGATTGCCGCGGTGCGTCGTATCCACACTCCTGGGCGTGAGGTGGCAGGCGTTCGCACCGGGATGCTTCGCGACACAGGACTCGCAACATCCGACTCGGCCGATACGGGTGTTGACCGCCGGCGTTGCTGGATGCGCGCCCACATCATCTCGCGCGGGATCGCGTCCGCATGAACCTCGGTGGCGTCGCGGGCAAGCGATGCCATCCACGGATCGAGTGGTGTGTCGAGTGCGGTCGCTTCAGGTGGGTGTCGTTCGTCGGTCATGCCAGTTCCCTCCGCGCAAATGGCGCCAGCGCCACGCGCAGTTTTTCCCGGGCGCGAGAGAGTTGCGATTTGCTGGTGCCCACGGCGACACCCAACTTTGCGCCAATCTCTTCGTGCGTATATCCCTCCACGTCGTGCATCACAAACACGGTTCGCGTACCTGTCGGCAGTGCGTCGATGGCGGCGCGCATGCGAACTTTGAGATCGGGTTCGCTGTCGTTTGGCCAGCGGCCCGTACCGATGGCATCCTCAAGCGGTGCCGAGAACGCTTCCCGCCGCTTATGCGTGCGAAGTCCATTCAGCGTCACCGAGACAGCGATGGAGTGCAACCAACTCGACAGGGCCGAATCCCCCCGGAACTGCCCAATCCGGTCGAACGCCCGCACAAAGGTGTCCTGGGTCCATTCCTGTGCGAGATCGGTGCGCCCACTCATCCGGTAGATGAGTCGGTACACGCGGTCGATGTGCCGGTCGTAGAACTCACGTTCTCCGCTCGGGTCGCCCGCCTGAACTCGCGCGATCAGTTCCGCATCGGCCGTGGACGTCATCCGCGGCTCGTGTTCGATCGCGACATCAGTCGCCGCCTCGTTGCGCATGCATGTGCAATGGGGGAGACAGGACGGATCGCAAAATGGTTGCACCGCCGGGAGGAACGAACCGCGCGGGGACGCGGCATTCGTCCTAAACAGTCCTATACGCGACGTCGGCAACCGCTGCCGACTCCTGAGGCGCCAAACCGCCCCGACGTGTCGTTCACGACATGTCGTTCACGACCGGTCGCTCACTCCTCGCGACGCACCCCAACCCGCTCGGCGTGCGCGACCTGGATCGGCTGCGCCGCTCCCGCGCCAAGCGCTCGACCACTCTCCGACATGACCTTGGTCATGAATCGCTGCCCTTCGCCAATACGTTCGACCTCGAGCGCAATCGACTCGACCGATTCACTCATCCGATCGAGCCGGTCACTTACTTCCTGCGGCACCGGGGCGATGATGGTCGCGCCCCGTTTCCAGATCCGGCGCGCGTAGGCCAACGCGATCGGAAAGAGGACAAGGATCGTGAAGACGATCGGGAACGCAACGATCTCGTCGGGCGGGCCGGTGCGAATCGGGCGCGGTGGCTCAACCGTGGCCCCGGGAACAGCGGCGGCCTGGGCAACCG
>JANLVM010000844.1:0-4090 GCA_031364015.1 Gemmatimonadaceae bacterium | reverse complement strand
ATGCTCCAGCGCACTCCGGGTGTAGTCGGCGCAACCGTGAGCGTGGCGCGACGGCAGGCTGTGGTGCTCTACGATCCCGCGCGCACGACTGCGGCGAAACTGGTATCGGTAATCGAAAGACTGGGCTATAAGGCCACATTGCAGAAGCCATAGCCCCCGCGTCAGGGCGAGTCGACATCAGCCACGCGAAAGAACAACCGCAAGCCACACGAAATAGGCAGAGAGCGCCGCGAGTGCGACGCCGCTCACAAGCTCGGCGGCGCGGCGAGCGTTATTGAAGCGCTCGAGCCATGCGCCGAGTTCGCCGGCAAATAGTCCAAGGAACAGGAACGGCATGCCCCGTCCCATGGCGTAGCTCAACGAGAGGGTAGCTCCGTATGCAGGGCGACCTATCGCCGCAGCAATAGTGAGGAGAAGAAGAAGTGGTCCCGCTGATGTCGTGATCGTGGCAACGCTGTATGCGGCGCCGTAGGCGAAAGCTCCCGCGATGCCGGTTCGCTGCCGCAACACTGGATCCGGAACACGTTGGCGAAGCCAAGGTGCAGCAATGGTCGCGAGGCCCGCGACGAAGGTGAGCGCCGCTGCTCCAACGGCGAACGGTACGTTCCAGTCCGTGAGCAAGCGCCCGGCCAGGCTTGCGGCGGTACCGAGTGCGGTGAGTGCGATGACGAGCCCGACAAAGAAGGCACCAGTCAGCGCTACGCCGCCTCGCCGCCTGTGTGCCGTCGAAGCTTGTGTATGTGACCCGATGTACGAAACGATCCCTACGCCCGCAGGGAGCGTGCAGGGTCACGTGCTCGTCGAGAAGATGCCGCCGGCGATGGCAACCATCACTGCGACGATGGGATACGCGGCTACGGACGCCGAGAGGCTGTCGATGAAGTCAGCGGGATTCATGAGAATCAGTTCTCTGCAAGTGAGTTAGAGGCGGAAGAGACGACCTCATCGCCGTTGGGTCGAGTCTGTGTGCTGCTCAGATATGATCCGCTGATACGCGCCTTGTCGCTCGGCCTCCAGTCGATGATCGCGCTCACCTCTTCACGACCCACTGCGGACGCCTCCAGAAAGTCCAGGTCACGGCCGAGGAAGGTGTTCGCGCAGGCCGAGAATCGGCGGAATTGCGGTGTGGCAACGCGCACACTCGTAGATCGCGTGCGAATGCGAAGGGGAGTCGAACGTCTGACGGGAGCGGAGGCCGGACCAGTGACATAAAAATCCCCGAGCGCCTGTGAAAGTGTCATTCCCCGGGATATTTACCGGAAACCCATCGTGCTCAGTTCGTCGCGCAGCTTGTCTTCCGTCATGCGAGCGGGGTCGAATGCGACCAATACCTCTTTGCGTGCGACATCCGGCGCGACTTTTCTGACGCCGTCGAGCTTCGAGAGACCAGCGGTAATCTTCCGCGCGCACGACTCGCAGTGCATGCGTCGCGCAGGGATGATGGATTCGACCAGGCTCTCGTCAGCAGCCACGTCCTCGCCAGCGAGATCCAGGCGGAGCAATGAGAGCGTGGAAAGCAGTACAGCGAAGACAGAAGCGACGATCACCGCAATGGCTACCGGCGTCGTGATCCGACCAACGACCGCCAGTGAGATCCCGAACACATTGAACGCAACCGCGAGAATGATGTTCTGACGCATCTTCGCGTGCGAGGCACGTCCGAGCAGAACTGCGGAAACCACCTTGCTCAGTTTGTCGCTGACGAGGACCACGCCTGCTGACTCCATCGCGATGTCGGTACCAGCGCCGAGTGCGATGCCGACATCCGACTGCACGAGGGCGGGCGCGTCATTGATGCCGTCTCCCACCATGGCGACGACCCGGCCCTCTTTCTGAAGTTGCTCTATCACGCGCACCTTCTCGTGAGGAAGCAATTCCGCATGCACGGTCTCGATACCCAGCTCGCGCCCGATACCCTCCGCCACTGCCCGATTGTCCCCCGTGAGCATGACCGTGCGGATACTGAGTTCCTTCAGGCGAGCGATGACACGTTGTGTGCCTGGACGCGGGATATCCTGTAGGGAGATGGCCCCTACCGGGATACCGTTGACTGCGGCGTAGACCACGGTCATCTCCCGCTCGGCAACAATCGCAGCCGTGAGGGCCGCACTCGGATTGTCGTCGAAGCGCGCCCCTCCCTCCTCGAGAAAGGACCGTCGTCCGACGAGCACCTGCTGTCCGTTGACGGTGGCTGACACACCCTTGCCTGGAGTCGCACGGAAGCTGCTCGCCGTGGGGACGCGCACTTCCTGGAACTCCGCATAGCGCACGATGGAGCTACCAAGCGGGTGTTCGCTACCCGCCTCCGCTGCCGCGACGAGCGCGAGGAGGGTTGCCTCGTCACCCTCGAAGGGAATTACAGCGCGAACGGTGGGGCGACCGTACGTGAGCGTGCCCGTCTTGTCGAACACCACGGTGTCCGTCTCGGCGAGCGCTTGAAAGAACTCTCCAGCACGAACCAACAACCCACGAGCGACCCCGTGCCCACCACCAATCGCTAGGATGAGAGGCGTCGTCAGCCCCAGCGCGCATGGGTAGCCGAGGATAACCACCGACACGGCTACGAGCGCGGCTCGGCTCGCGTCACCCGTAGCGACGAGCCATCCGATGAACGCCAACCCGGCAATTGCGTACACGACCGGACCGTAGTAGTTCATCAGGCGATCCATCAGCAACTGGATCGGCGGTTTCCGTTCCTCGATCTGCCGCATCAGCCGAACGACCTGCGCGACAAAGCTGTCAGATGCCGCGCGCGTGACCTCGACCTCGACAAAACCATCGAGATTGATCGTTCCCCCAACCACTTCGCCGTCAATCTCGCGGTAGACCGGGGCACTCTCTCCTGTAACCGCCGATACATCGAAACTCGACTGACCCTTCCGAATGATACCGTCGAGCGCAACGCGCTCGCCGGGGCGGATGGTAATCCGCTCGCCTGGTCGTACGTCCTCTACCGGCACGCTCACCTCGGCGCCGCCACGCAGAACAGTGGCTTCCTGAGCCTGCAGGGACAAAAGACGCCGAACCGACTCTGCCGCGCGCTTTCGCGTGCCGAGCTTGAAGTAGCCGAAGAACAGGTGCAATCCCATCAACCACGCAGCAATGGGAAAGAAGTTCGGCCATGCGTCGGGATTCCCGAGGTGCGCGATGCCGATAGCGAAGGCTCCCCATGCGCCGCTTGAAAGCAACACATTCGCGTTGATGACGCGCTGGCTGATAGCCATAAGCGTCTTCCGCAGGATCGGATAGCCGACCCACGCGAGAACCACCAGAGCAAGAATGCCGCTGACGAGGGCGCGCGTCCGATCCGGAAAGCCGAACGCGTTCATTGGATCGAACAGCGTGTCACCGATGGCGAGCGCCATGGCGAGAAAGCCTCGTCGCCGGATGACGCCGAACAACACTTCGTCCGTGCGATACTGCGCCGCCTCGGTAGCGACAACGGTGTAGCCGAGATCCTCGATCTTCTGCGCGGCCTGTTGCTCGGTCACGCGGTTGGGATCCGCATCCACGAGGACGATGCCGTGCACGAGATTCACCTGGACACTGTGGATGCCGGGAATACGTCCGAGCGCTTTCTCGACAGACATCGTACAGAACGAACACATCAGCCCGCTGACCTTGATCTGAATCAGTCTTGTCGCATGCATAGCCGTCATCGTTATCTCCGGTATGGAAGTCACCGCTTCACCCGATGGCGCGAAGCATAGCTCCTCTAGTCCAGTAGAGAGTCAAGCGCGCTCCGCAGCGCCATTAGTTTGCCGCTCATCGCGGTGCGGCGAGTTCGTGGTGCCCGTGGGCTGGTGTTCCCACTGGCGCTGCGGTGTCTGGGACGGAGCCCGTCGGTATATACAACCATTCGTGCGCGGCCTGCCCCGCGATCCTCCGGGGGTGGCGGCGGGCTGGAGGGGATCACCGTGGTCTACGACAAGGGGAACGTCGCCCGCCACACCCAGGCCACGGTCGATGCCCTGCCGTTCCATTACGTGGCCGCGCTCACCGCAGCGAGCCAGCGCGCCCTGATCGCCGAGGCCACGCCCGCGCTCACGCCCCTCGTGCTCGGTCCCGAGGAGACCCTCCCGGTCTATCG
>JANLVM010000777.1:0-7349 GCA_031364015.1 Gemmatimonadaceae bacterium | reverse complement strand
CGCGCAGACATTCGTGCACTGGTGGCGCAGGAAGCAGCGCAACGGCGCGCGCTATCGGCGATTCGGTGGGAGCGCTCGCCGCAACTCGGTCTCATGCTCGATCAGGGCGTCATCGGCAAGAACTGGGCACACTTGCTGCCGACGTACACGTGGGGAGTACAACTCTCCGTTGGGCTGTTCGATGGCTCTCGGCGTGAAGGTCGCGTGGCGGAGCAGCTGGCCAGCACGCGCGAGACCGATATCCGACTCCGTGACTTGCGCGCGCAAAGCGCGCTGGACGTGCGCGCCGCGCTGCTCGATCTCGCGGCAGCGCGTGAGCAGCTCGACGCCGTGCGGGAACGACTCGCATTGTCCGAGCAAGAAGTCATGCAGGCCCAGGAACGGTTTCGCGCGGGCGTGGCGGGCAATGCGGATGTGATCAGCGCGTTGCTTTCGCTCAATGCTGCCCGGACCATGCGAAACGATGTGCTGGCCGCGTACCAGATGGCGAGAGTGAGTCTGGCGCGGGCGGTGGGTGGGGTGCGGGAACTGCCCTGAGCGGTTCCCCTCCGCCGCTTTTCGTGATTGCTTTCGGAGCTATGCAAGTGCCTACCCGCGCCGCCGCCCTGGCGCTTGTCCACGAATGGACCAAGTCCGAGTCGCTCCGTAAGCACATGCTGGCGGTTGAGTCGGCGGTGCGAGCCTATGCCCGCCGTTTTGGCGAAGACGAGGAGCTCTGGTCCGTCACCGGTCTGATCCACGACTTCGATTACGAGCGATTTCCTAACAATGCCATGTCCGCGAACGTCGAACATCCGGCGGAGGGCGTACGGCACCTGCGCGCGTTGGGCTGGCCGGAGATCGTGTGCGAGGCCGTTCTGGGTCACGCGCACTATACCGGCGTCCCCAGAAACACACTGCTGTCACAGACGCTGTTCGCTTGTGACGAACTGACCGGGCTGATCACGGCTTCATCGCTGGTGAAGCCGTCCCGGTCGGTTCTGGATGTGGATGTTGCGGGCGTTCGACGGAAGATGAAGGACAAAGCTTTCGCCAGGGGTGTGAATCGTGACGACGTCATTCAGGGTGCTGAGGCGCTGGGCATCCCGCTGGAGGAGCACATCGGTGTCGTGCTCGCGGCCATGCAGGCGTCGGCCGACGCGTTGGGGCTTGCGGGCACTGGAGAACGTGCCGGTGCTTCAACGGCCATAGACGGCGACGCGTAATTCTCATGAAACCTCCACGCCCTGTGACCTCTCTCGTTTTTCCAACGCCTGCTTCGACTGCCGTGCCGGGTAGTGAATCGGCGGGTCGGGACGACGCGAAAGACGGTCAGGAAACAGCGCCTGAGGGTGGTCGTGATGAACGCGTTGTGCCGTTGACTCCCGTCGAGGCTGATCGTCCAGCAGGACGCTTTGCACCGCCAGGCGCCGACGCACTCGCTGAACGGGCGTTGGTGTTGGCAGCGCAGGGCGGAGACAACACCGCGTTTGCGGGGCTAGTGCATCGGCATCAACGGCGGGCGTATGCGGTGGCACGCTCCATCGTGTTGTCGCACGACGACGCCGAAGACGCGGTACAGGAAGGCTTTCTTCATGCGTTTCGTGCGCTCGAACGATTTCGTCCGGAGCAGGCGTTTGGCGCCTGGCTCCATCGGATTGTGGCAAACGCCGCATTGGACATCGCGCGGCGGCGGAAGGTGCGTGACGCAGACGAGTTGCCGGAGTCGCTGTCGTCTCCGCATCGCGATCCTGCGGAAGCGGATGAGTTGCGCTCACGTCTCGCTCAGGCACTGAGCACGTTGGGGGAACGACAGCGTGCGGTGATCGTGCTGCACGATGTTGAGGGCTACAAACATGCGGAGATTGGAACGATCCTCGGAATTCCCGAAGGAACGGCCCGATCGGACTTGCACCACGCCAGGGCGCACTTGCGGCGCCTGCTCGGCAACTTGCGGAGCTCGTCATGAAGGACTTGAGGGGGGGAGGGATCGACCACGAACGGAGCGCGGGCGCAGATCCCGATATGTCCGCGCTATTGCGCGTCGCGTATGCGGCGCCGCAGGACGAGGGGTACTGGCTCGCACTCGAGCAGCGCGTGATGTCACGCCTGCACGAGTCTCCGGTGGTGGCGTGGTGGTCGGTGCTCTCTGAGTGGCGTACGGCGGGGGCCGTCGCGGCGACAGTCGCGCTGCTGCTCGCCGGTGCCACGGTCGTACGTGAGGTAACGCTGGAACGATCCGCTCGCGAGACGGTGGCGCGTGCGGCCATCGAATCCGGCGTCCCGATTGACGATGCGACCTTCTCGTTCGGCGCCCGGATCCGTCTGCCCGCCGACGCGCCTGAGCGTTATCTCGATCCCTTCGACTACTAGCCGCGGTCGCCTTTCTGTGTCCACCACACCTCGCCCCAAGTCGGTCGCCCTGATGTTCCTGCTTGGGGCATTTCTCACTGGCACCGCCGTCGGCTTTGTCGCTGATCGCGCGGTCACTCGCTCGCGACCCGCCCGACAATACAACGAACGCTCCATGGGTGACGAGCTCGCCGTACAACTGAACCTTTCGGCCGACCAGCGCCGGGTCATCGACTCGGTGTTCGACTGGCGCCGGACGCAAAACCGGGAAGTCATGCAGCCCTATCGTCCGATTCTTGATTCCGTACGTGCGGTCACTCAACCGATGCTCGATTCCGTTCGTGACAGTGGGCGCGTGCTCATGATGCGCGTCCTTGACACCGCGCAACAAGCGAAGTTCCTGGCGCTCATCGAGCGCAATCGGCGCACGGCCGACAGCGCGAGGCGTGCGCCCGGAGATCGCCGATGACACACAGATTCACGATCTCTCCAGTGGTGCTGTTCGCCGGGGCGGTCCTGTTGGCCGCCCCGCTTAGCGCTCAGGTTGACGACGGCGCGCGACCGGTCACGCTGCAGGAGGCCATCGACCTCGCGATGCGCAACGCGCCAGCGGCCGTACAAGCGCAGGGCCTCGAGCGCACGGCCAGTGCTTCGCGGCGACAGGCGATCGGCGCGTATGTGCCGAACGTCAATCTGACGGCGAACAGCGGGCACACGCAGGGCACGACCATCAACAACTTCAACGGCCAGCTGACGGCGTTGAGTGGCAATCCGTGGAGCTACGGCAACGGCCTTGCGCTGAATCTCGAACTCTTCGACGGCGGTCGTCGCTGGTCCGAGATCAATCGGATTCGTTCCACCGCCGACGTGGCCGATATCTCGGCGATCACCGCGCGGTTCGATGCGTCGTTGCAGGTGAAGCAGCAGTTCTACGCGGCGCTCGCGGCGCGCGAATCGGAGGCGGCAGCGCGCGCGCAGCTGGAACAGGCTGAACAACAGCTGCGCGCGTCATCAGCACGCGTCGCCGCCGGTGTCGTGACCCGTTCCGACTCGTTGCGGTCGGCGATTCAGGTCGGCAATGCGCAACTGGCCGTCCTCACGGCGCAGAACGACTTGCGCGTGGCCAATGCCACGCTCACGCGTGTCGCGGGTTCCACGACCATCATCACGGCATCGCCCTCCGACACGGTCGACACGATGGCCCCGCTGTCCACCGAGTCTGAGCTCGCGGCGCTCCTGATGGAAGGGCCGTCGGTCCGTCTCGCGGAGGCCAGCGTGCTGGTGGCGAGGGCCGCCAAGCGCACGCAGCGCGCCGCATACTTGCCGACGCTTACGATGTCGTACAACTACTCGTTCAGCGACAACGCCCGCGGGTTTGTCGGCCGCAATCTGCTGTTGGTTGGCGGCGACGCCGCCAGTCGGCAGACCGTGAACTTCAACATATCGTATCAGCTGTTCAACGGCTTCGCGCGCGAATCGCAGACGGTGCAGCTCGATGTGTCGTTGCGAAACGCCGAAGCACAGGCGCGTGATGCCCGTCTGGCAGCGCGCGCCAGCCTCACGTCGCTGTTGCGTGCTGTGCAGAACGCCCAGGCCCGCACCACCGTGCAGTTGGCGGCGATTGCCGCAGCCGACGAAGACCTCCGGGTGCAGCAGCAGCGCTACGCCCTTGGCGTCTCGACGTTGCTCGACCTGCTGACATCGCAGACAACGCTCAATCAGGCACGCCAGTCGTTGATCCAGGCGCGATTCGATGGTCGCGTGGCACGTGCCCAGCTGTCCTCATTGGTCGGCCGCCCGCTATGATCGGAGCGGATTTTCTTCGTCAGGGAGTTGTCGTCGTGACCGCACGTTGTCCTCGCTCCACCGTTACCACACTCCTGCTGGGCTGCACGATACTCAGTAGCAGTCTGCTCTCCGCCTGCGCCGCGAAGAAGGAAGCGACGGCTCCGGTGAGCAGCGTCGTGGTCGAACGTCGCACGATCGTCGTCGATGCACAGGCGACCGGCGCGGTCGAGCCGATCAACGTCATTGAGGTCAAGTCGAAGGCGTCGGGACAGATCGTGAAGATCCCGGTCGAAACCGGCACGCAGGTGCGTCGGGGCGACCTGCTCGTGCAGGTGGACACGCGTGACGTGCAGAATCAATACGATCAGGCGCGTGCGGATTTGCGCAGCGCCCAGGCCAGCATCGAAGTCGCGCAGGCGGCGAAGAAGCGCGCAGATGAGATGTTCAAGACGGGTGTGATCACCACGCCGGAGTACGAGAGTGCGCAGTTGACGCTGACCCAGGCGCAAGGCGCGATTGTGCGCGCCACCACGAATCTCGACTTGGCCAAGCAGCGACTCGAAGACGCCACCGTGGTGGCGCCGGTCAGCGGCACGATCATCGCCAAGCCCGTATCACTCGGGCAAGTGATCGCGTCGGCGACGGGCTCGGTATCGGGCGGCACCACCTTGCTGCAAATGGCCGACCTCACCAAGGTGCGCGTGCGCGCGTTGGTGAATGAAACAGATATCGGAAACGTGCGGGCGGGCCAACCGGCTCGCGTGACCGTCGATGCGTACCCCGAGCGACCGTTCCAGGGAATCGTCGAGAAGATCGAACCGCAGGCCGTGGTGCAGCAGAGCGTGACGATGTTTCCGGTGATTATCTCGCTGGACAACAGTGAGGGATTTCTCAAGCCGGGCATGAATGGCGAGGTTTCCATGATTGTCAATCGACGCGAGAATGTGCTGGCGGTGTCGAACGACGCCGTGCGCACAGTGCGTGAGGCCGCGCAGGCCGCCACGTTCGTCGGTCTGAATCCCGATTCCGTGTCGGCGCAGGTGCGCGAGATGCAGTCGCAGATGGGGAACGGTCGTGGCGGAGCGGCGATGGGCGGCACCGGACAGCCAACCGGCGACGCGGCGGGCGCGCAGACGGTCGACGCGGCCGGCAAATCACCGGGAGCGGCGAACGCGATGGGTGGACAAGGGCGCGGCGCGCGCGGTGACGTGCAGGGGAGCGAGGGTCGTCAGCAGCGCCCGCGCAGTGAGAGCGGTGCGATGAGCGGTGCGATGAGCGGTCGCGGCGGCACCGGAGGCATGGGCGGTGGCGGAACTCAGGCCGCAATGGGCGCGGGCGCAATGGGCGCGGGCATGCAGGGCGGACGTCCGGGTGGCGTCACGCGCACGCGGACCGCACTGGTGTTCGTGCAGATCGGTGAAGGCAAGTACGAGCCCCGTCTGGTGCGTCTCGGCGCGTCCGACTACGACTATTCGGAAGTGCTGTCGGGATTGAAGGAAGGCGACAAGGTCGCCTCGCTGAACGTCGCAGCGCTGCAGGCGAGGCGCGACCAGGCCAACGATCGAATGCGCAACATGACCGGCGGTGGCGTGCCGGGGGTGCAGCAGCCCGGGCCGCGTGGTGGCGGTGGCGGTGGTGGCCGACCGCCCGGGGGAGGCTGATGCTTTTCCTTGAAGTCTTTCGCATTGCGCTGGTCGCGCTGCGCGCCAACAAACTGCGTTCGCTGCTGACGATGCTGGGCATCGTTATCGGAGTCGGCGCGGTCATCGCGATGGACGGTATCGGTCGAGGCGCACAGAGCTCGATCAAGGCACGCATCACCGCGCTGGGTACGACGCTGGTGACGGTGCAGGCCGGGCAGGTCCGGGGCATGGGAGGCATCGCATCCGGTTCCGATCGCGCGAGGATGACCATGTCCGACGCAGCGGCCCTTGAAGAGCAGGGTAAGTACTTCACGGCGGTCCAGCCGGACATGACGCGCGACCTGCAGATCCAGTTCAACTCGAGAAACGCCAGCTCGCGCGTCGTGGGCACCACCGCCAATTACCTCGAGGTTCGCAAGTACGAACTCGATGGCGGGCGCATGTTCACTACGCAGGAAGACGCCGGCAAGCAGCGTGTCGCCGTGCTCGGTCCCGCAGTACTCACCAATCTCGGCGTCGAAAACATTCAGGCGATCATCGGCGAGAGTGTGCGGGTGCGCGGCATTCAGTTCACCGTGATCGGGGTGCTCAAGTCGAAGGGGCAGGCGTCGGCGTTCGGCAATCCCGATGACCAGATTCTCATCCCGATCAATACCGCGCGATTCCGCATTTTCGGCACCGATCGCGTGAATTCCATCTCGGTGCTGGCGCAATCGGAAGCGCTGATTCCTGAGGCCATGGCCGACATCCAGAAAATTTTGCGGCGCGAGCATCGACTCGCCCGCGAGAAGGAAGACGATTTCAATATCCGCAATCAAGCGGACTTCCTGACCACGGCCGCCGAAACCAGCAAGGTGTTCAGTTCTCTTTTAGCCGGTATCGCGTCCGTGTCGCTCATTGTCGGCGGCATCGGCATCATGAACATCATGCTGGTCTCGGTCACCGAACGGACCCGCGAAATCGGCGTCCGCAAGGCACTCGGGGCGACGAGCAAGAACATTCTGTTCCAGTTCCTTATCGAGGCCGTGGTGCTGTGTCTGCTTGGTGGAGCTATTGGCGTTCTGATGGGCGCCGGTGGCGGAATGGCGCTCAGTAAGTTTTTCAACTTCAACACCGAGATCTCGTCACAGTCGGTGGTGATGGCCTTCGCGTTCTCAGCGGCAGTTGGGGTCATCTTTGGAGTGTGGCCTGCGCGACGGGCCGCGAAACTCGATCCGATTACGGCACTGCGCTACGAGTAGGGTCGCCCGACGGGCGTGGGTATTCTGGAATCTCGAGTTTGGTGACAGGTTGAGGTATGCCATTTCTCTCCCGCCCGTTCGTGCCGCTGGCTTTGGCGTTGACCGCTGCGCTCGGCATCTGTGCGAGTGTGCCTTCCATGGCCACCGCGCAGACGTCGCAGACGGGCGGCGTGCAGGCGCGCATCGCCTCGCGCGATGGACGTCCGCTCAGCGATGTGACCGTGCGGTTGCAGCAGCTCGACGGCTCGTATCCGCGATCGGCTCGCAGCGATAGCCGAGGCGATATTCGCTTTTCGTTCATCCCGCCGGGCGTGTATGTCCTCGACGCACGCCTGGTCGGACACCG
>JANLVM010000747.1:0-4426 GCA_031364015.1 Gemmatimonadaceae bacterium | reverse complement strand
TCGACCCAGTCGGCTGCTGCACCACGATCACATCGCCGCGACCCCGCGACACATTCAGATCCAACGTAACCGGTCGACGCGGCAGACCGTTGCCGCGCAGGTCGTAACGCACGTCGCGTAGCGCTTGCCCGCTGCGTGTGCGGTATTCCACGCGAGGGCCCTGTATCCGATTGTCGACGACGTCGTCGACATCGCCGCGCCACGCCATCCGACCAGCGTCACGACCATATCCACCGCGGTCATCCCACCCACCGTTTCCACGACCGTTGTTCCCTTTGTCCTTGTGCTTGTCCTTGCGATCCCGGTCACGGTCCCGGTCCCCATCCCGGTCACGGTCACGGTCACGGTCACGGTCCCGGTTCCCATCCCGGTCACGGTCACGGTCCCGGTCACGATCCCGGTCCCCATCCCGATCCCGGCCTCCATCCCGATCCCGGTCTCCATCCCGATCCCAGTCGTCGTTGCCGCGACCGCGATCACCGTCGCGCGGATCGGTCGCATAACCAACCGCTTGCCAGGCGACAACAATGCGATAGTCATCGCTGCCCGCGCGCGGGTCGCGAATGCGCACCATGGCGGTGTAGTCGTTGCGCGCCGAGGGTTGCTGCAACACCTCCACTGAACCGCGTCCGTTGGCGACGTGCACGTCCACATCGCCAACCTGTCTGGGAAGTTCGCTACGCACTTCCAGCCGAGGGGCGAACGATGCGTCGAGACCGCCGGCTCGCGTTTCAACATTCCGACCACGCACCACGATCACGACTTCGCGATCGATTCGTCCGTTCCACGTGAACAGGGTGCGGTCGCGCACCGGGAGAGAGAAGGCCGTCGATGCCGACGGCGCGAGAAGAGCGAGGGCAACTGGTGCAGCGAACAGGGTCCGACGAAACACTGACATGGGGCCTCCTGGTGCAACGCTCAAGTGTGTATCCCGCAAGCGGCACGGGCAGTCGACTATTGCGTGGAGCATCAGGGGTGCCATCGGCCTACGGGCGCGGAGGGGCAATGGGTGTGCGACGTCAAGCCGTTGACTGTGATACAGTTAACAGATTCAGTGTCGCTCGTGAGCGCTGGCGCATCGCACTGATAGCGTCTCCGGGTTCGGACAGTCGATCGTGTCGTGCGTGGGACGCTGGACCGCGACCGGTGCGCGCGTGCAAATTTCAGCGGATCACTTGGACCATTGACCTGTACCACATCGTCCTAGCCACCACGCGTTGTTGCCCAGAACAATTGCCCGGTGCCAAGCCGTTTGACGCCAGTGGAGTTGCTTAAATCACATGCCGACACCGCCTGATCCCACCACGCGCATACGCTCGGCCGCCCGATTGGGCGCGGTTGGCGTGGCGGGCGTGGCGCTGCTTGGTGCGGTGTTCGCTCTGGGTGCGCGATTCGGAGCGGACCGCGTGCGTGCCCGCGATGAATGGGTGGGAGGCCAATTGTTATCGACGGCCATCGACTCGGTGAGGGCGAATGCGCTGGATTCGCTTCCGAGCGACGAGCTCATTCGCCGGGCCGTCTCCGGCATGTTGCGTGAGCTGCACGATCCTTACGCCGCACTGCTTCGTCCCGAAGGCTTCAAGAGTTATCGCGGCTCGCTGCTAGGCGAGAGTCAGGGCATGGGCATGTCGTTAAGGCTGCAGGGGGAGTTGCTAAGTGTTCGTCGGGTGGCTGCGGGCTCGCCGGCCGCAGCCGCTGGAGTCCGTCGCGGCGACCGTGTGCTAAGGTGGAATGGAGTTCCCATCACCGATTCTCGTCTTCGTTCGGGTGCGGACAGTAGTCGTTCGCAGGGAGACCACACCGAGTTGTTGCTGTGGCGCGGACCGAGTGACTCCATGCGAGTGACTGTCCACCGCGCCACATGGCGCACTCCCGCAGTGACGGAGTCGGGGCTTCTGGCTGACTCGGTCGGCTATGTGCGACTGGCGTCAATCACCCAGCTCGCGGCAGCGGAACTTGAGCGAACGGTCACGACCCTGACCCGCCGAGGTGCGCGGGCGCTGGTGTTGGATTTACGCGGAAACGGTGGTGGACTGTTCGAGGAAGGCGTGAAGGTGGCGTCGCTGTTCTTGTCACCCAACGTGATTGTGGCCTCGCTGGCTGGACGTGGTGGCGCTGCGCCGCAGGTCTATCGCGCGAAGGGTTCCCGATGGGCGTCTATGCCACTGACGGTGCTGGTCGACGGCAATACCGCCAGCTCGGCGGAGGTCATCGCGGCCGCGCTCCGCGAACATGATCGCGCCTTGTTGGTAGGAACGCCCACGTATGGCAAGGGTGTCGTGCAGCGGGTGGTCCGCTTGTCGCCAGAGTTGTCGCTGCGACTGACGACGGCGCGTTGGCTCACTCCCTCGGGGCGCATGCTGGCCCGACGACAGGGCACCGGTTCGGCGGCGACGGGCGGTCTGCTCCCGGATGTGCTCCTTGATGATGCCGGCTGGCGCGACCCATCGGGTGTCCCGCGTGATTGGTCGGCCATCACTACTGCGTCGATTATCGCAGCGGCCGATTCGGTCGCGATGAGCGGCTTGCGCGAGGGTTGGGCGGCGTCTTCGGTGGCGACTCTCGAAGCCCGACTTCGGCTCCAACTGCACGACGACATTCCGCGTCGCCTCACGTCGGAGATTGGACTGGCGCGCTGGGTTGACGTGGCGACGCGCCTGGCCACCGTACGCGTACTGGAAGTGCGGGGTCTGGACGAAGCGTTGCTGCGGTATTCGATGCGCGAAGACGCGGCCATGCGCGCCGGCCTGGAGGTACTGGCACCGGGGCTCAATGCGGTGCGCGTGCTTCCATCGGAGCTGTTGCGCGCATCAACATCGCACTGAGTTCGCCGGCGCCGTGATGATCGGGCGCGTTATCGTGCTAAGCACGGCGCTGTGCATCGGCACCATCGGCTCCGCACTGGCGCAGGTGCCCCCCATCTCGCGGTCCAGGGGCTTGCGGGCTGTTCATACGTTGGATGCGTGGGTGGTAACGCGATTTCAACACGCGCAATTACTACCGGATTCGCTGCCTGGGCGCTCGGCGATTGAAGGAGAACTGGCGCCTCGCGTGGAATCCGTGAGCGACGCATCAACTGGCGACACGCTGTACGCCGTGCAGTTCCGAACGCGCCGCGAACTGTCGTCCTTGCGCACGGGCGCACGAGTGCGATTGACGGGACCCTCTGGGTCTATCACGACGATCACGGCCGACATCATTGCACGACGTCCGTTCCGTGCGCTTCGGCGGCCGGGTGCTACGAGCACATCGCCTGATGGTTGGCGCTACGGATGGGCGTATCTCGCGCTGGTGCGGCGCCGTAGCGCTCCGACACCCGCATCGGTGTATCGCGGCTGGTTGCTGCTTGACGTGCCCGATTCATCCGGTCGACGCTGACCCTGTGGGGCGCCGAACATCGCGAGGATCGATGGTCTGCCGCTCGCCGACGGCGGGTTAGCTTGCAAGCCGTGAATGGTTCTGCCTGGTCTTGCGTGGTCGCGCTCTGGGCGCTCGTGTCGATTTCGGCATTCGGTCGCGCGCACGCGCAGCGTGGCGCCCTGGCGTCGCGCGCGGCGTGGAACGACGCCGGAGCAGACTCACTGATCGAGCGGGCCACGCAGCGCCGCAGTCTGCAATTAGCGGACAGCACGCTGGTCAGCTATCGCGCCGATGCGCGCGGATTTCTGGCGTTTCTCGCGCAGTTGGGCGAAGGGGTGATCATTCCGCCCAGGGTGGTGCAGAGCGAGGAGCTGGCGCTCACGATTGCGTGGTGGCAACCGAATCGCAGCGCACAACAGTTGGTGGGGCGACGCGACACGACGTTGCTGCCGGCCAACGTCGGATATTACCGCGATCGATATGGCGTCATTCTTGACAACCTGCCGGATCGTATTCGGTTAGGCGACGGGCAAGATGTGCGTGACGTGCCGCACCCCCTCGCCGCGAACGCACGCGCGCTCTACGAGTTTCAGCGCGCGAGTCCGGTGCGCATCCGAATTCCGGGGCGCGATATCGTGGTGGACGAAGTACGTTTTCGACCACGAAACGGCACGCTGCCGGCGGCGATTGGGTCGGTATTTCTTGATCGCGAAACTGCGGCAGTCGTGCGACTGTCGATGACGTTTACGCGAGCGGCGATTCTCGATAAGCGCATTGAAACCCTGGTGGTGACGCTGGAGAACGGCCTGGTGCGTGAACGCTACTGGCTGCCGCGTCGTCAGGAAGTTGAAGTCTCGCGTGGTTCGACGTGGATGGACATTCCCGTGCGCGGCATCGTACGCGGTCGGTGGGAAGTCTCCAACTATGATGTCAACGAGCTCATCCCGTCAGCCACACAGGTGCTGCCACGCTGGAGTTCCGTGTCGGCGGATTCGCTCCGACGCTATCCGTTCACTGGTCGCGTGGTGGACATGTTGCCGCCCGAGATTCAAGTGGCGACCAGCGA
>JANLVM010000308.1:0-5902 GCA_031364015.1 Gemmatimonadaceae bacterium | reverse complement strand
TACAAGTTGTCACGCCGATCTCGCGATCAACCTAGCGGGCTCTCTTGCAACCTCAGAGTGTTACCTATGTTGCCGGACTAATCTGTTACCTATGTTCCCGGACTGTACCCGCGCGCTGTCTAACAAACCAGAGGTTTTGCGTCGCGAAGCCGACGCCAAACCTCCGTTGAACTGAACCGCGGCGGTCGCTCTATGGAGTTTGCTGCGCGCGCGAGCTCGCCGCCATGGGACGTGGCAGACGGACCCGGTGTCGGCGGGATGGGATCGACGTGCCTTTCGACCGGCGCATGGTGTCGCGCCGCGACGGGGCGCATACCGGGAGGCCAACCGCCATGGCGATCATAGGCCTGGACCGGCACAAGCGCGAGAGTCCGCTGTCGATCACAGCAGACGACGGCGCGATCACCGACCGCCGCATCGCGACCAATCGCGAGCGGTTCACCGCCGTGTTCGGAGCGCGGTCGCCGGCCCGCATCCTGCTCGAGGCGAGCACGGAGAGCGAGTGGGTGGCCCGTCGCCTGGAGTCCCTCGGGCACGAGGTGATCGTCGCGGAACTGCGGCCACGTTGGCGTTGACACTCGCGCTCAAGTCCAATGGACGGGTCGACGGTTTTGTCGTGGAAGGTCCCATTGCGGGCGGCCACAGTACACGCGCTGGCGTCGGCGTCATGAATGTCGACGGACAACAATGCCCGCTGCAGTTCTATCTCGATAACACGCCGATCGATAACGAGAGTCTGGTGGCGCTGCAAGAGCTCAATCCCTCGTGACGCGCGCGTCGGCATGACAACTACTGCCCGTACATCTCCGTAATCAAGCGGCGCAGCTTCTCGGAATCCGCGGCAGAGAGCACACCAACCTTATCGCCAAGACGGGCCTTGCTGATCGTGCGGATCTGATCGACGACAATCTCAGCGTGCTTGCGCGCTACGCGCACGCCAAGTCGCGTGCGCCACGTGGGATGCCGCTGTGACGTCAGTGGACAGACGGTGACCGTTTGCAGGCGCGCATTGAGCACATCGAGGCTCACGATGACGACTGGGCGTGTCTTGGCCATCTCCGCCCCAGTGGTCGGATCGAGATCGGCCCAGCGAATCTCGTATCGCTTCACTTCCTGGATCGCCGTGGCTGCGGTCTCGGCCGTTTCGCACTGGTGGAATACTCGGCCGATGGTTCGGCCACGCGCCTCGCCGACGCCGACGGCGACACCCATTCAATCTGCTCCAATCCGTCAGCGAGTGTGTCATCCCAATCGCTCCAGTCCTCAACCTCCATGGCCATCGCGCGCGCGGTATCGTCCCATGACAACTGGAGATCGACTACGCGAATCGGTCGCAGAAGAATGCCTTCCTCACGCTCTTCCATGATCACTCGGTCACCGATGCGATACCGCTCAAGTGTGACCGCGGGAAGGCGGACGCCGCGGGAGTTGCCGATTCGGGCGACTTTCAGGTGTACAGGAGGCATGTAATAACTGTAATAACATCGTCGATTGTGTCAATGGACTACGGCGGCGCGCGCGCGGATCACTTGCCTTTCGGCGCTTGCAGGCTTCTGCCGAACCCAGATGTCGAGTCGCGCGGAATCGAGCGTGCCGCCGAACGGCGGCGGCGTGCCACGCTCGAAGCTCAGCTTCGCCGCCTCGCCATACCACCGGTCCGCCTCCGCGACGCGTCCCGACGCGGCGGCGAGGGCGGCCAGGCCCATGGTGCCTTCGATCTGCATGCCGGGGTCCCTGCTCTCGGCCATGCGCGTGAGCGGTGCCTCCAGCGAGTCGAGGCGACGCTCGGCGGCAGCAAGCAGGAACCGCATGCGGGCCATGCGCGGAAACCCTGCCGGCCGCTGCCCGATCGCATCGGCCGTCTTCGTCGCGTCGGACAGGCGATCCTGAGCAATCTGCGCGATGATGACGCCCGTGTAGTTGAAGATCACGCTCGAGTCGGCGCGAATCGCGCGCCTCGAGAGAGACTCGGCGCGCGCGAACTCGCGCAGGAATCGCAGCTGGGTGGCGAGCGCGTTGAGTGCCGACGCATCATCGAACTGAGCGCTGTCGGTCGATCGCTCGCTCGCTCCGAGTTGCCTACGACGCGACCGGGCGATGCGAGCTGTCCGCTTCGACTTCTACGAGAAGGAGGGTAGGTCCTGCACGTTCGCTGGCGCGTTCGCTGGCGCGTCCTCCATGACCGATCTACATTCGCGTCGAAGACAGCCCTCACCCGCCCACCGCCATGGCTGAACACGTCGACGCACTCACCGGAATGTTCGCAGGCAGGTATGCTATCGAACGTGAAGCTGGGCGCGGCGCGACGGCGATTGTCTACCTCGCTCGCGATGTCGTCACCAGCAACCGGGTTGCGGTAAAGGTTTTGCGCCCCGAAGTGCTCGAGGCAGCCGGCGCCGAGCATTTTCTCAGGGAGATCCGACACCATCAGCGCCTGGAGCATCCGCGCATCCTGCGCGTGCTCGACTCGGGCAGCGCGGACGGACGGCTTTTCGTCGTCTTTCCGTTCATGGACGGGCAGACGTTGCGCGCGCGCCTGCTTCATGAGCGACAGCTCCCATTCGCGGACGCCATCGCCATCACCCGGGACACCGCCGAAGCGCTCGCTGGCGCGCATGAGGCGGGGCTCGTCCATCGCGATGTGAAGCCGGAGAACATTCTCTTCGCCGATGGACGAGCGTTTCTGGGCGACTTTGGGATCGCGCGGGCGCTCGAGCGCGCGACCGGCGAAGCCACCACATCCACCGGACTGGTGCGCGGCACGCCCATGTACATGAGTCCCGAACAGGCGAGCGGTGAGACGGAGTATGACGGTCGAAGCGACCTTTACTCGCTCGGTTGCGTCCTATACGAGATGATCGCCGGCGTGTCCGTGTTCAGGGGACCCTCGGCACAGTCGATCATCGCTCAGCGGCTCGCGAACAAACCGGCCTCCGTGGCGCTGTACCGCGAGCGCGTGCCGGTAGCGCTCGACGCTGTGATCGATCGGGTGCTGATGGTCTCACCCGCAGACCGCTTCAGGCGGGCGCGCGACCTGGTGGCGGCGCTCGACCTCGCGGCAGAGGCTCTCGCAGACCCGAACGCGCCCACGGTGCCGGGTGCACGCGACTCCAAACGCCGAAGGCTCACGCTCGTTGTCGCAACGGCCGTTGTCGCGGTACTCGTGATGGTGCTCGCCTGGCCCCGAGGACCGAGTCGCGAGCCAGGCGTAATTCCTGACGGCGATCAGCGCCGCATCGCAGTGCTCTATTTCGACGCAATGACGCCCGACGTGCTGCCATCCTCTATTGCCGATGGGATCACGGAAGATCTGATCGATCGGCTGGGCAGCGTCCGTGCACTGCACGTTACCTCGCCCAACGGGGTTCGCCGGTTTCGCGGAGGCAATCCTTCGCTCGACAGTGTCGCGCGCACGCTCAAGGTTGGGACCATCGTGAGTGGGAGCGTGGCACGCTCGGGCGACCGGCTGCGGGTTACGGTGCGATTCATCGACGCGGCCACGCTGCGGCAGGTGGACAGTCGTGTGCTCGAAGAGCAGTGGAGCGAGCTTTTCGGTCTGCAGGACCGCCTGACCGAGCAAGTGCAGTTCTGGCTTCGCCAGCGCCTCGGCGACGAGATTGCAGTGCGTGTCAACCGCGCGGGCACTCGCTCTGTGGCCGCCTGGGAAGCGGCACAGCTCGCTACCGAAGCGACGCGTCGCGCGATTCAGGCATCGACCTTACGTACGGACAGCACGTTGGCAATCCACTTTTTCAGGGCAGATTCACTGTACGTGCGCGCGGCCCAACTCGACCCAGACTGGATACAACCGCTCGTGCGCCGCGGCAATCTGGCGCTCCAGTCATTGGCTTTGCTCTCGCCGCGAGCGCCCGAAGGAGTGGATTCGCTGGCCTACTACCACATGACCCGCGCCGAGCGACGCACGGCCTGGACCCGCCGAGCCGGAACGCTTGCTGACGAGGCGCTGCGGCGGCGCCCTCGTGATGTCGCCGCGCTCACCCTCCGAGGCCAAGTTACCGCTGCCTTGGCAGACCCGGAACTCGCCTCGCACGATTCGCTCCTTGCCGCCGCCGAGCGTGACCTGCGCGCTGCCCTCTTAGTACGTCCTGACCTCGCGACCGCGTCGGCGGCCATGGCGGACCTTTCGATCCAGCGCGGGCACTTCAGCGAAGCGGCGGAGTTTGCACGCCGCGCGTTCGAGACCGATGCGTTCTTTGAACTGCGCCGTGTGCTGGATGTCGCGTTCACGGCGTCGCTGTACGCCGAGCAATTCGATGACGCCCGTCGGTGGTGCGCGGTGGGGTTGCGCCACTATGCTGGCGACCCCCGTTTCTCGGAATGCGAACTCCGGCTTCTCGGATCCGTGGGCCAAACGAGCGCCGACGTGCGAGCGGCCTGGTCTCTCGTGAACGAGATCGAACGACGCGACACGCTGCAGATGCTAGGCGTCACATGGGGCTTCCGTCGTCTGATGGTCGCATCGATCCTCGCACGCGGCGGGCAGTCCGATAGTGCCCGCCGCGTTGTACAGACAGTGCTGGAGAAACAGCCCGAGGCCGCGCGGCGATCCTCCGAGTTGGCACTCTGCCTCGTGTACACGCTCCTCGGCGAGCGCACTGAGGCGGTCCAGCGGCTCCGGGCGCTTATGCGAGCCCGACCCGCACCGCGATTCCCGCTGCCGATGCTACCGTGGTTCAAGACCCTGCGTGGCGATCCGCAGTTCGACGCGCTGCTTGCGCCTCGCACGTGACTCCGCTCCCTTACCGTCGGCGCGTAAGGCCTGGTCAAGGCTGCTTGCGAGCCCACTCGAGATAGCGAGAAACGGCCTCCGCCTTCGCCGGGTCTGTGACGCGGTAGTGCTGCACGAGGATTTCCAAGCCGTCAGGCGCGAGGAAGATTGCATCGGTGCCTCGAGGAATCGCGATGGTCGCCTTCGTGCCCGCGACCGTCGTGACCACGAGCGATGCGCTCGCAATCTCCTGGCCAGACTTGAAGAGCCGCACACTGCTGACCGAATCCGGGCACTCCCATCGCGAGCCGTCGAGGTGCCAACAGACGCCGGGGTCGACGCTGAGCTGCTTCTCGCTGGTGCACGCACCAATCAACCCGCCGCCAACCAGTGTCGCAGACAACAGCATCATCCGTACCCGAGAATCGCTCGTACCTGGCATTTGAACCTCCGCTTGGGGACACATGGTTGGTTCCGCGTGGAGACGCCGCGCGCTCGAGAACGTACGAACTCCATGGGGAATGTCAAACGAGGGTCGCCACGTTTCGAGGGCGCCACGGTTGACGTGGCCTCGATTCCGTCGATAGCCTATCCGCCGGATACAGCTCCGTTGGACGTCAGTTCGTGTCGCCGTGCCATGCGATGTCTCCTTGCCCAGAGACCACGATGAAGAAAGAGCTGTGGCTTCGCCTCCGGCAGTATCAGTTCGCGGACATCGTTCCCACGCGCCTCTGGGATCGCGTGAACGAGACCTTCGGGGGCGGCGACGCGTCCACCCGGGCGTTCGCGAGCAAGATCGCGCGCAAGCACGGCTGGAGCACGCGATTTGCGCTGCGGGCCATCAGCGAGTATCGCAAGTTCGTATTCCTTAAGGGACTTCGATCATCATCCCGAACTGTTGCCCACTGGTATCAGCGTTGTCGGCCTCATCCACGGTCATCGCCACCCCGCCGCATGGCTTCGGTCACGACGGTCTCGTGGGCATCAATCTGCTGACCAAGATTCAGATGCCGACGCTGTCGGCGCTCTACGGTGCCATGATGGCCGGGATGCATGTGGTGCTGATGGGTGCGGGAATTCCACGCGAGAGTCCGGGAGTGCTCGACGCCCTCGCCGACCATGAAACCGCCTCGATCAAGCTGGATGTGATTGGGCAGCGTTCCGGCGAAACGG
>JANLVM010000607.1:0-7578 GCA_031364015.1 Gemmatimonadaceae bacterium | reverse complement strand
CCAGCACGTTATGCCGGCCGACAAGCCGTCGTCGCCGGGGCGACTCATCTTTGTCCGGAGTGAATGCGCATGACCGTTGCGAACGCTCGACGGGTTCGAGGCACCGTCGGTTGTGCCGCGCTGTTCGCCCTCTTCGTTGTTTCCGCCTGTACTTCGGAGTCCAAGATGACAGAGGCGCAGAAGGTTGAGACCATGGCGGTCCAATACACTGCCGCTTGGTGTAGCCAAGATGCGGCGCGTGTTGCCGCCCACTACGCCGCGACGGGCTCTCTCAAGATCAATGAGGGGAGTCCGGCCATTGGGCGCCCCGCCATCACAGCGTCGGCGCAGGCGTTCATGTCGTCTCTCCCAGACATGGTCGTCACGATGGATAGTTTGCGCGTCAACGGTCGAACCGCGACCTACCACTGGACGCTCACCGGAACGAATACGGGTCCAGGCGGCACGGGAAAGTCCGTGCGCATCAGTGGCTTCGAAGAGTGGAGCCTCGACGCGGATAGGAGCATTGCGCAGTCGCTCGGACACTTTGACGAGATTGAGTACGCGCGTCAGATACGCGAAGGCGCCGCGCCAGCGAAGTGATCGACGCGGAAGTCCCGATCGCTGGCAACTAGCGCCGCGTTCGCACGATCTACTACTGGGCTGTCGCTGACGACTTGTGCTACATGGTGTACATGTACGCGAAGAACGAGCAGGGTGATTTGTCGCCCACACAGATCCGCGCGCTGGCGCGCGTGGTACGCGAGGAGTTCAAATGAAAGCCGAGGCCTTCGAGGAGCTGCTGACCAGCGTGCGCCAACTCGGTGCGATCCGCCGCGGCGAGCGCAAGCCGTCCCGTTCGCGCACATTCAAGCCGACGGATGTGAAGGCGGTACGGGCAGATCTCGGACAGTCGCAAGTGGAATTCGCCCTCATGATCGGCGTCAGCGTCTCGACGCTGCGGAACTGGGAACAAGGGCGCAGGATGCCCGATGGACCGGCCCTCGCCCTGTTGCAGGTGGCCGCCCACAATCCCGCGGCCGTCGTTGAAGCGTTGCATCGCCCCCGCCGTCGCGGCGCAGCATAACAAACCAGAGGTTTTGCGTCGCGAAGCCGCGGCAAGAATCTGGTGTTGAACGCAATCCGCCGGTGCGAGGTCGCGCGGCGCTGGCCTCTTGGACTTTCAATCGAGCGGCGCTGACTTCAAGGACTGGAATGATCCGGTTGCGCGGCGCTCAGCGCTTTGATGCGACGACGACTGCGGTTCGAATGCGTCGATGCGCGCGGTGGTTCGCATTCGTTGCGGGAGGTGTGTGGCGCGGCGACCGTGCCGCACGCGATACCGGATGCAGCCCGGCTGAGCGGCGGCGCGTTGGGCGGAGCCGGATGAGCGCACACGGGACACATTCGATCGTGGACGTTCATGAGGGTGGGGCTCGCGATCGTCGATGGCGCGCGCCGCCTCGTGAAAGAAGCTGAACCAGAGCTGGTCGTCGCTGCGATACCGAGCGCTCAGCACCAGCAGCGTGAGGTCTGAGGCGCCGAATTAGCACGGCACCCCGTCTCCCGTCTCCCGTCTCCCGTCTTTCTAATACCGGTAGTGATCCGCCTTAAACGGCCCGTTCTTATCCACGCCCAGATACGCCGCCTGCTCCGTCGTCAGCACCGTCAGCTTCACACCCAGCTTGTCCAAGTGCAACCGCGCCACCTTCTCATCCAGATGCTTGGGCAGCGTGAACACCTTCTTCTCGTACTTGTCGGCATTCGCGTGCAAGTCCAACTGCGCCAGAACCTGATTGGTGAAGCTCGCACTCATCACGAAACTCGGATGACCCGTCGCACAGCCCAGATTCATCAAGCGGCCTTCAGCGAGAATGAGAATCGAGCGTCCGTTCGGTAACACAAACTCATCGTACTGCGGCTTGATATTGATGCGCTTCATGCCTTCGACCTTCTTGAGACCGGCCATATCGATCTCGTTGTCGAAGTGACCGATGTTCGCCACAATCGCCTTGTCCTTCATGCGGCTCATGTGCTCGACGGTGATGACGTTCTTGTTACCGGTCGCCGAGATGAAGATGTCGGCCGAGTCGACGATGTCTTCCAGCGTGGTGACTTGGTAGCCTTCCAGCGCCGCTTGCAGCGCGCAGATGGGATCGATTTCGGTGATGACCACACGCGCACCCTGTCCCTTGAGTGCCTGTGCGCACCCCTTGCCCACATCACCGTAGCCCATCACCACGGCAATCTTGCCGGCCAGCATCACATCAGTCGCGCGATTCAAACCGTCCACGATCGAATGGCGACATCCGTACAAGTTGTCGAATTTCGACTTGGTCACCGCGTCGTTCACGTTGATCGCGGGAAACGCCAGCGTCCCCGCGCGCTCCATTTCGTACAAGCGATGCACGCCGGTGGTGGTCTCTTCCGACACGCCGCGAATGCCGGACAGCACTTGCGTCCAGCGAGCCGGGTTCTTCGCTTGTTCGGCACGCAGCAGGTCAAGAATCACGCCCCACTCTTCGGGCTCATTGTCGCTGTCGAACGACGGGATCTTCCCCGCCTTCTCATACTCGGCACCACGGTGCACCAGCAGCGTCGCGTCGCCGCCGTCGTCCAATAGCAGGTTTGGACCTGTGCCGTCGCTCCACATGAGCGCCTGCTCGGTGCACCACCAGTACTCTTCAAGTGTCTCGCCCTTCCAGGCAAACACCGGCGTGCCCTTGGGCGCTTTCACCGTACCGTTCGGACCAACCGCTACCGCGGCCGCGGCGTGATCCTGCGTGCTGAAAATGTTGCACGACACCCAGCGAACGTCGGCGCCTAACGCTACCAGCGTTTCGATGAGCACCGCTGTCTGCACGGTCATGTGCAACGATCCCATGATCTTTGCGCCTGTGAGTGGCGCCTTGCCCGCATACTCCGCGCGCAGTGACATGAGACCGGGCATCTCTTGCTCAGCCAGGCGGATCTCCTTGCGGCCCCATTCGGCCAGCGACAGATCCCGCACGGCGAACGCCGGACGAGTGGCGGCGGCAAGCGTGGACACACCGTGCTCGGTCATGACTTCAGTGACCATCGATTTGAATCCTCAGGGAAGGAATACGGGCAACTGCGGTGAACAACGCGGGTCCTACGGCCGCGGGATCGACCGGGAGCGCGGTAAAGCGCATCTCGGTAAACCCCGCATCCAATATCCATCGTTCCAACGTCGGCGCATCGAAGCCCAGCCAGACGTGGCCCATTTGCTGCTGGTACTCGTCATGCGAATGCGCACGCATGTCGGCAATCACCACGCGTCCATCCGGACGGAGCACGCGACGCACTTCACGCAGTGCGCGGGCGGGATCGGCGACATGATGCAACACCAGCATGAGCACCGCCACATCCAGCGATGCATCAGCCAATGGCAGCGTCTCCAACGAACCGTCATGCACGGTCACGTTGCCCAGTGATGCGAATCGTGCGCGCGCAGCGGTCAGCATCGCCGACGACGCATCGATGGCGTGAACATGCGCCACGTGCGGAGCAAGTGCCGCAGTGAGTGCGCCGGTGCCGCAGCCGAGATCACCGACCACCCACGACGGATCCAGCAACGCCAGCGCGGCCAACAGATCGGCGCGCGCACCAAACATCTGCGTGCGCAGCGTATCCCACTCGGCGCTCGCGGTCGCAAAGAACGCCTCGCTCCGCGAGCGGCGCGCGACCAGAACCGCATCGACTCGCGCCACATCTTGCGCCGCCGACGGCGAGTCGAGCAGCGGCGCGCGCACCAACGCCCATAGAGATGCAGCCTCAGCGTCGAGCGAAGGTGACGTGCGGTACCACCGACTGGCCCCATCGGCTCGCGACGTCACCCAATGTTCGTCGGCCAAAATCTTGAGGTGTCGACTGACCGTGCTTTGCGGCAGTTGGAGCGCCAGACACAGCTCCCCAACCGCAAGCTCCTGCCGTTCCAGCGCCAGCAATAGCCGACACCGGGTAGCATCGGCCAGTTCGGCCAGTCGTTCGTGTATGGAGAGGCGTGGTTGAGTCATATCCGTATATCCGGATTAAAGGATACTAGGCGATAACCGCCGAGTCAACGTCCCCAACCGCATTTCGCCGTTAACCCCCAACGGTCGTTTGAGTAGACTGCAGTAATGCTCGACTTTTCCCTCGCCTTCGACCTGCTCGTGGCTGCCCTTGTGGGAATGGCCGTTGGGCTCGAGCGCGAGTGGTCGGGCCACACCACCGGCCCCGACGCGCGCTTCGCGGGATTGCGCACTTTCACGTTCCTGGGCGCAATCGGTGGATTCGGCGGCTGGTTCGTCCGACTCGATCAGCCGACAGTCGCCGCCAGCCTGATCGGCGGGGCAATCCTCTTTGTCGTCGTGGCCTACGCCGCCACCATGCGTCGCGCGAACACCACCACCGACGGCACCACCGAGGTCGCGGCCATTCTCGTGATCGCCATGGGCGTTGCGTCGGGCAGTGGACATCGGGCCCTCGCCAGCGCAGCCGGATCGCTTATGGTGGTGCTGTTGGCGGAAAAATCGGCGCTGCAAAAATTGCTGCGTGGCATCGACGCGGTTGAACTGCGCGCGACGTTGCAGTTCGCCGTGCTCGCCCTCGTGGTGCTGCCCATACTGCCCGCTGGTGCGTACGGGCCCTTCGACGCGTTTCAGCCACGTCAGCTGTGGCTGGTGGTCCTGCTGTTCAGCGCCCTCAACTTCGCGGGATACATCGCGCGTCGACTGGTCGGCGAAACACGCGGGCTCGGCATCACCGGACTGTTGGGCGGAATGGTGTCATCCACTGCGGTCACGTTCACCTTCAGCCGACGCAGTCGGCAGGATGCGGCACTCGCATTACCGTTAGCGCTTGGCGTCGCCGCAGCCTGCACCGTGTTGTTGCCACGTGTGGTCATCACGGCCACCATGTTGCAACCCGATCTGTTTATCGAACTGCTACCCTTGCTCGCGCCGGCATTTATTGTTGGCGTTGGTGTGGTGGGGGTCGCGTTCTGGCGTGAACGCGAGACGCGTCCCGTAGGGTCCTCCACCACCGTGCCCGATCAAACCACTGAACCGTCGGCTGATCGCGCGCAGCAGAACCCGCTCGCGCTAGGCATGTCGATTCAGATGGCCGTAGCATTTCAGTTGGTCTTGTACGTGATCGCCTGGGTACACGCGACCGTCGGCAATCCCGGCGTACTGGCATCAGCAGGCCTGCTTGGCCTCACCGACATGGACGCGCTGACGCTGTCAATGTCTCGCTTTGCCGATGACGCGACGCAGTTGCATGTTGCTGCGCTGGCCATCGCCATTGGCGTTATCGCGAACTCGTGCTTGAAATTGCTGGTGGTGTTGGTCCTCGGTGAAGCGCGTTTCCGTTGGCGCGCGGGCACCGCGCTGCTGATCTTCGCAGTGAGCGGCGGTCTGGCACTCTGGTGGCGCTGGTGACCACGACGGCGTGGCATTCGCGCGAATCATTGCGCTCCCTGGCCTCATTTGTTGGTCGAGTCACACGACAGTGGATCTCGACGGTGGGACGCGGAGCATGGTTTGTTGCGGACGTGGTGCGCGCCACAGGCGATGTCGCCAGTTGGCGCAGTGAGTTCAGCACGCACGCGCGTATTCTGGGCGTCGAGTCATTGCCCATCGGCATCTTTATTGCGCTGTTCACCGGCATCGTGCTGGCGCTGTTGGCCAGCTATTCGGTGGGCGATTTAGTGCCGCCGTACTTCGTCGGGACGCTGGTCCAGAAAACCGTCACGCTCGAACTCGCGCCGGTGTTGACCGGGCTGGCGTTGGCGGGACGCGTTGGTGCGAACATCGCCGCCGAGCTGGGCACCATGCGCGTCACCGAACAGCTCGACGCGCTCGAGACGCTGACGTTCGACCCGCTCAGTCATCTCGTCGTGCCGCGCGTTTTGGCGTCAACGCTCATGTTTCCCATGGTCGTGGGCGTCGCTATGCTCGTGGGAGTCACGTCGGGGTGGCTGGCCTCGCTGTCGTTGCTGGACATCACGACACCGCAGTTCTTGAAAGGCGTGCGGGTGTTCTTCACGGAGTTCGATGTACGGTACGGTCTGGTGAAATCGGCGAGCTTCGGTGCCGCCGTCGCGCTCATTGGTTGCCGCGCCGGACTCACCGCGACCGGCGGCGCGCAGGGAGTCGGCCGTTGCGCAACCCGCGCCGTGGTGATTAGCGCCGTGATGATACTCGTGCTCGACGCCTTCTGGGCGCTCGTCTGGCTCGCCGGTCGCACCATCCGCTAGCATCGCAATCACCCGTCCTCAACTGTCATGCCTGATCGCCAACGCTCCTCGGATTTCCTGGTCGGCGCCACCGTCCTCGTGGTCACAGCACTGCTCATTGCGGTGGTGCTGTGGGTGAAACAAACCGATTTCGGCGGAGGCAAAACTGAACTCGTTGTGCGCACGCGGGATGTGGGTGGCGTAGCGCTGGGGAATCCGGTGGTCATTCGCGGGGTGCGCGCCGGGCAAGTGCAAGGCATTGCACTGGGCGAACGCGGATGGGTGGTGCTCACCCTGGGAATAAATCGCTCGATTGCGCTGCCGTCCGATCCCGTCGTGCTTCTGGTGGCCTCGAGTCTGTTTGGCGAGTGGCAAGTCACAGTGAGCGAATTCGCCGGTGTCCCTCCCGACCGCGAACTGCGCGCCGCCCTCGCCGAGGCGCGCACGAAGGGCGACACGCTCGCCGGCGCGTTGCTGCCCGACATCGCGCAGCTCACATCGGTCGCTGGTCGCATCTCTGGCGACGTGGCCAAAGTGGCCGATCGCGTGCAGGTCGCGTTTGACGACGCCGCCGCGAAGGACTTGCGCCAGTCCATTCGCAACTTCGCGCAGCTCTCCAGCGATCTGGCGCGTACCGTCAACGCGCAATCGAAGAACCTCGATCGCATGAGCAGTGACGCGCAGGTTGGGCTCAGGACGGTGAACGAGGCGGCTGAGCGCCTGAAGCACTTTTCAAGTCGCGTGGATTCGGCCACGAATCGCGGTGAGCTGCAGGCCATGGTCACCAACTCACAGCAGGCGGCCCGCGAGCTTGTCGCTACGACGACGCGACTCCGTGAAATCGCTGAGGGTCTCACGCGCACGGATACGCGGCTGGCGAGTGCGGTGTCGCAAGCCGATTCGATGTTCGCCAAGTTGAACGGCGGACAGGGATCACTCGGTATGCTGATCAATGACGCCAGACTTTATCGCAGCAGCGATTCATTGGTCATGGAACTTCGGGCGCTGGTCGCCGACTTGAAGAAAAATCCGAAGCGCTATCTGAACCTGAAAGTATTCTAGCCAGGACGTCGCCACGACATGACAGGCCAACGTCAGAGCGCCCACCTGAGCTGTCTCGCCATCCAGTCACCCAAGCGGTGCCACAGCGATCGTGCGGCCCATTCGACCGACGAGATCTCGATGCTGTGGGCACAATCGTCGGTAAAGCTTTGTTCCAGCGCGGTCGCAACCGTGTCGTCGAACAGCAATACGTTACACTCAGCATTCAACCAGAACGAACGAAAATCGAGATTCGTCGAACCGACCATGCCGGCGTGACCGTCAACCACCATCGTCTTCGCGTGTAGCGTCGCGCG
>JANLVM010000591.1:0-2666 GCA_031364015.1 Gemmatimonadaceae bacterium | reverse complement strand
GTGCTCGCTCACACTCCAGGCAATGGAGACCCCGTCGTAGGTGCTGGTGCCGCGACCGATCTCGTCCAGCAGCACCAGCGAGCGCGACGTCGCCGTATGCAGAATCGCGCTCGTTTCACTCATCTCCACCATAAAGGTGCTTTGACCACGCACCAGATTGTCGCTCGCGCCCACACGGGTGAACAATCGGTCGACTACTGGCAATCGCGCGCGGCGCGCCGGGACATACGCGCCGACTTGCGCGAGCAGTTGAATCAGTCCGATCTGTCGCAGTATGGTGCTCTTGCCCGCCATGTTGGGTCCGGTGAGCACGATCAGCCGAGCGTTTTCGGCCAGCACCAGATCGTTCGGAATGAACTTTTCGCGCGCCATCATGCGCTCGACCACCGGATGGCGCCCGGCGGTAATTTCCAGATCGAAGTCGTCGTGCAGTTCGGGCCGCGCGTACTGTTCACGTTCCGCCACATCCGCAAACGTACTGAGCACATCGAGCGTCGCCACGCGTCGCGCCACGGCCTGCCAGCGTGCGATCGCCAGGCCCGCTTCCCGTCTCAGGGCTTCGAACAGCTCGCGCTCACGTGACTCAATCCGCTCGGCTGCAGTCAGAACCTTTTCTTCGTACGACTTGAGCGCCGGTGTCACGTAGCGTTCGGCGCCAGTCAGCGTCTGTCGACGTTGGTAGTCGTCTGGCACGAGATGCTTGTTGGCGTTCGAGATCTCCAGGTAGTATCCGAACACACGGTTGAAGCCGACTTTGAGCGACGTGATGCCCGTGCGGGCACGCTCGTCAGACTGGATCGTGGCAATCGCGTCTTTGCCGCCGTCACGTAGGGCGCGCAACTCGTCGAGTTCCGCGTCGATCCCCGGTGCGATCGTGTCTTCGTCGCCGATCACCAACGGTGGTCGTTCCACCAACACGTGCGTGAGTCGTGCGGCGCAATCCGCACCGTCATCCCATTCGGCCAGGAGCAGCCCCAGTACGCCGCCCGCAGCCAGGTCCGGCGCAACATGGTCGCGAACGGTGCGCGCGGCGTGGGCGACGCGAGGCAATCGCGCCAGCGAGTCACCCAAGGCGCGGAGTTCGCGTGGCGTGGCCCGACCGGCAGCAGCTTTGCTTGCCAGTCGATCGATGTCGCGCACACCGTCGAGCGCTTCGCGCAACGCGGCGCGGCCCACCGGATCGCGCACCAAGGCCGTCACCGCATCGAGTCGCTGCTCGATGGCCAGCCGGTCCAGGAGCGGCGCCAGCAGCCATTGTCGCAACAATCGTTGGCCCATCGGGGTGACCGTGCGATCGAGTACCGACAGCAGCGTACCCGCCAACTCACCGCCGCGCAGCGATTCGACCAGCTCGAGATTGCGCCGCGTCATTTCATCAAGCGGCATGACGCCACCCGGCCGCTCGATGATCGGACGTGCGAGATGCGGGAGTCCGCCCGGCTGCAATTCTCGGAGATACCGCAACAGCGCGCCCGCCGCGCCGATCGCGGCACCATCCCCCTGCCCGAGACCAAAGCCATCCAAACCGCGCACATCGAACTGCCGCGTGAGCTCATCGGCCGCCATTTGTGTGTCGAACTCCCACGGTTCGCGCTCGGTCACCAGCGCTTGATCGACCGCCTGGCGCGCTCGCGTTATTGGATCGTCGGACGACCCGCGCACCAGCAGCAGCTCGCGAGGCGCGAGGCGCGCTAAGACGGCCGGTGCATCGGACGCAGAGACAATCGCGAGTCGCAATTCACCGGTTGAGAGATCCGCCGCCGCAATTCCGATGTGCGTGCGATCGCCATCACGCGCGGTGTCTCGGCCGTTGGCAATTGCACACACGTAGTTCGCGCGGGCACCGTCCAGCAGATCGTCGGCAAACACGGCGCCCGGCGTAATCGTTTCGACGACTTCACGGCGCACAATACCCTTGGCGAGCTTTGGATCTTCCACCTGTTCGCATATCGCGACGCGATATCCCTGACCGACCAGTCGTCGCAAATACTCCGCCGCCGCCTTCACCGGAATACCCGCCAGGGGCACTTCGGCCGCGCCACCATTGTTGCGTGCGGTGAGTGTTAACCCCAACACACGCGACGCGGTCTCCGCATCATCGTAAAACATCTCGTAGAAATCACCCATCCGGAAAAACAGGATGGCGTCCTGATGACGCGATTTGATCTCCCGATATTGCTGCATGAGCGGCGTGGCCGCCCCACTCATCGACCCAGCTCCGCCACGAACCCGCCTTGCCCCTGCTTCCTGAGTCGCGCCAGCATCGCCGTTGCCTCAGCGCGTGTCTCATATCGTCCGGCGCGCACACGAAATGGTTTGCGATCGCCGTCGATACGCGCCTTGATGCCGCGCTTGGCCAGACGCGAAACCAGTGCGGTCGCCTGGGCGCGCGTATCGTACGCCGCAAACTGCAGGGAGAAAACCGCAGTTGGGGGCACCACGACGGCGGTGGTTGGTCCTGCCACGGCCGTGGCAGTACTTCCAACTGCAGTCACGCATCTCCCCCGCAGTTCATCGGCCTGCAGTCGCAATTCGCCGTCAGGGATGTTACGCGATCGCAACGCATTGGAGGCTTCGCACGCACGCGCGAGGTCGCGTTCTTCGAAGTAACTGCGCGCAATCCAGATCATTGCGTTGACGTGCGGCGGCGAATCAGCAAAGTCGCG
>JANLVM010000585.1:0-1890 GCA_031364015.1 Gemmatimonadaceae bacterium | reverse complement strand
GTACCAGCCCGCCTTCTCGACAATCGACGGCGCCCACATTGCGCGTCGCGCCCACGAGACGTTGGTGGAGTCAAGTACACGCGAGTGTTTCACCCATGTGATGAGGTCTTTCGACGAAAAGGCGTCCATGAACGTTTGCTGACCATAGGGCGCTGAGTACGTCGGGAAAATCCAATACTGTCCTTCGAACACATGCGCTTCCGGGTCGGCGTACCACCCGGCGAGAACCGGGTTGCCCGAGCGAGCCGCTTGCGCCGACGCGGCACGAAACGAAACCGTAAGAGACAGCGCCGCAAGCGCGCTGAACATCATGTTCATACAACCCTCGTTGCTGGAACAGTTGTGTCTGATGGCGGCATCGGTGGTGTCGCTCCAAGCCATCGCGAGTAGGCGCCCTTTAACAGTTGCTGGAAGTGAAAGACACCCGATTCCATGTCGACCGAAAAACGCCCGCGGTCGTACGCGCGTGAGGCCAGCCCCGCCTGCACGTGCTCGCAGATTTCGCGGTCCTCCATTTGCACCATGTCGCTGTAGTTCACGTCGGCGTCGATCTGTTCCGCGCGGCCCGGTGCCTCAGGGTCGTCGTAGTAGTACCAGAAGATGACCGTACAACGATCGTGGCCGTTCGGCACAACCAGATTCGCCTGCACGCGGTGCGGCAGGATGTTGAGCATAAAATTCGGATACGCCCAATAGTAGAACGCCTCGCCACCCTTGTCGCCGGTATAGACGTTGTCGTCTTTGAGTGGGCTGTGCTGCAGGGTGTGCCACGGACCGAGTTCGGTGGTGTAGTTCTGGAAGTCGAGGGTCTTGTTCAGTTCGGGATGCACGTGAGGGATGTGATAGCCCTCCAGAAAATTATCCACGTACACTTTCCAGTTGGCCGGCACGTCGTAGTCCACGCGTCGCACCAGACGCTTGGTACGCAGACTGTTCGGTGCAATGCGATCGGCAATGCCACCGAATAGCGCATGCAGCGGGACGCTGAGTTGCTCGGCGAGATTCACGAACACGAATCCCTCCCAACGGTCCACCTGAATGGGGACGAGACCAAAGTCGCGTTTGTCGAAGAGCTCCGTGCGATCAAACTGCGGGACGCCGCGCAGTGAACCGTCCAGCAGGTAAGTCCACCCGTGATACTTGCAGGTGAGCGCCTTCACGCAGCCGGACGGTTCGATCGCCAACGGACCGCCGCGATGCCGACACACGTTGTAGAACGCGCGAATCGTACCTGCCGAGTCGCGCAACACAATCACGGGATTGTCCGCGACCGTGGCCAGGACATAGTCGCCGGGTTGCTCGAGCAGGCTCTCGTGAGCGACCCCCTGCCACGAGTCGGCGAACACGGCGTCGCGATCGATCTGGTGAAATCGCGGGTCGACGTACCACGCCGACGGAATCGTGTCGGATCGGGCGACGGGTTCCGACCTCAGATCGGACGGGTCGATGAGCGACCGCAGCTCGAACGACGACGCAGTGTGCATCCATGAAAGATGGCGACTCGACGTCAGCCTGTGATATAAATGGAAAGGAACCTTGACAAAAAGTCAATGTCACTGTACATGTTAAACGCAGTGGACCCTTCACCCGAGAGGCCATGAACACGAACACGCGCGATTCGGCAAAGCCCCCTACCCACGGGGTGTCGATGTCGATGTCGGTGGCGATCGGGATCGCACTCGCACGCCGGCGCTTCCAGTGAAGAACACGCTTCGCGTGTTGCGGGCGGAATCGGGTTGGGCGCAGCGCGATCTCGCCGATCGACTTGGCATATCGCGTCAGACGATCAACGCGCTGGAGCGGGGCAAGTACGATCCCAGCCTGCCCCTGGCGTTCAAGATCGCGAAGCTGTTCGGCCTTCGTATCGAAGAAATCTTTGATCCTGAGGAG
>JANLVM010000581.1:0-7112 GCA_031364015.1 Gemmatimonadaceae bacterium | reverse complement strand
TGATCGCGGCATCCATAGCCTTGTTCAGCTCCTCAATCCGCAACTCAGGCTCGCGCGGAGGAGATGGCGGCTCGTGCCAGTCGGGCGGCTCTTCCATCATCGCGATCCGGGCCTCGGTCTCACACGACGTCGTGGGCGCGGTGCCGCTGCGAAACCACTCGCGCCGCGACTCCCCGCACCAGTCGCTGGCCAATTTGCCCGTCCCGATGTCAATCGACGCCGACACGATTCCGGCCGGCGGTTGCCACGCAATGTCTTTCTCCGGGCTGTGCCATCCCTCTTTGATAAAGCGCGCCCACACTGGCGCGGCGAGCCGACCACCCGAGGCCCCGTCGCCAAGCGGTTGTGGATCGTCAGCACCAAACCACACGCTCGCCACTAACGTCGGGGTGTAGCCAACAAACCAGACATCGGTGCCGTCGTTGGTTGTGCCCGTTTTCCCCGCGACGGGTCCTCGTACGCCCGCCGAGCGAACGGCACGTCCGGTGCCGTCATCCACCACACTGCGCAGCATGGACGTGACGAGAAACGCCTCGCGCGCATCGAGCGCCGACGGGGTCGATGAGGGAGGACGTGACCAGAGGACGCGCCCAAAAATGTCCTCGATCTGCTCGACCGCATACGGGGTCACGCGCGCCCCACCGTTGCCGAACGGCGCATACGCGGCCGTGAGTTCAAGCGGCGTGACCGCACCGGCGCCCAACGCCAATGCGGGCACATCGGGCAGCGAGCTGGTGATGCCCATCGTGCGCGCCTGCGCAATAATGCGAGGGATTCCGATCTCGCGGCTTACCCGCACGGTTGCCGCATTGGCGGAGTGTGCGAGCGCGTCGCGCAACGTCACGCGACCCGCGTACTCGTCATTGAAGTTGGCCGGCGTCCATTCATCGCGTCCTTCTCCAATAGTGATCGGTTCGTCATCGACCATCGTCGCGGTAGTGTGCCCATACTGCAACGCAACGGCATACACGAACGGCTTGAAGGCCGAGCCCGGCTGCCGACGGGCGCGCGTGGCGCGATTGAATCCTTTCCGTTCAATGCGTCGACCGCCGACCAGCGCGCGAATGGCGCCGGTGGACGGATCCATCGCCACCAACGCACCCTGCGTTCGAGCGCGAGCGGTCCGCTCGGTACGCCACCAATCGCGCTCACTGTCCACTTGCGCGGCGCCGGCGGCGATTGCTCGCTCCGCCGCGAACTGTGCGCGGCGATCGAACGTGCTGAGCACACGCAATTGTCCGTCGTTGAGTCCAGCCGGAATGGCGCCGACGCCGCGCAACGAGTCGAGCAGGCCACGCACGGTTTCCACCGCCCACGAATCGGTACGGCGCGGTGGCTGCCACTCTGCGGGCAATGCGCCCATATTGGTCGCGCGCGCTTTGGCGATCGCGGCGGGTGTTGCGACGCGTTCCCGCTCGAGTACGTCCAGCACCACTGCGCGTCGCTCGCGGGCGCGCGACGGATCGCGACGCGGCGTGTACGTGCTGGGCGCTTTTGGCAGACCAGCGAGCAGTGCGGCTTCAGCCCACGACACATCGCGCACGCTCTTCCCAAACAGATCCTGACTCGCGCCCTCCACGCCATAGACGCCGTTGCCGAGATAGATCGCGTTGAGGTATCGCTCGAGAATCGCCGGCTTGTCGAGCGCCTGCTCGATGAGTCGAGCGTATCGCCACTCGAGCAGTTTACGGGGAATGCTGCGTTCGTTGGCGCGGTGGCTCAAGAAGACATTGCGCGCCAACTGCATGGTGATCGTGCTGGCACCTTCACGCACGCCAACGGCTTTCACGTTGGCGACGGTCGCTCGTGCCACCCCGCGCCAGTCGATGCCATGGTGGGTGTAAAAGCGACGATCTTCAACGGCCACGAACGCGGCCTGCACCCGCGGCGACATACGCGACAGCGGTACGTTCACGCGTTTGACTTGCGACAGCGGTGCAATCAGCGCGCCCGTGCGATCGAGCAACGCGCCGCCTTCGGTTGGACGCCAGGCGCGCAACTGCTGTACCGATGGGCATTGGCGAAATCCGCACGAGAACCACCACGATGTGGATGCAATAAGTCCGATCGTCGCCACCACACCGGTGTACCACCACACCCGTCGCGGGATGCGACGTCGACGCGGGAGCTCCGTCGCGCCTGGCAATGCAGAGTCCGGAGCGACTTCGTTAGCTTTCGCGTCCATCGTTCTCCCATCAGTCCAGAGTCACCTGCATCACGCATGTCGCGCTTCCTACTTCGTCACATCGCAGTCACCAGGCCGTCGTTTCGCCTTGCAGTCCTGGGTATCGCTTTCGTCGGTCCCCGGTTCATGGCCGCACCGGCGTACGCCTTCCTACGTTACGAGGCGCCCGGAAGTGCCGTCCAGCACCCCGTCGCCAAGGGACGCGAGATCAGGGGTCCAGCGCGTACTCCCAACGAGCTCGGGCGGATCCCGATTTTGGAGTGGCATCAGGTGGTTGACGCCGACGGGACTTATAAGGTGTCGCGGGAGCGATTTAAGGCCGAGCTCGCCGAGCTTTACGCTCGCGACTACGTGCCTGTGTCGCTCGCAGACCTACTGGACCGGCGTATCGACCTGCCGGTCGGCAAGTCGCCCGTTCTGTTCACCTTCGACGATGCCTCGCCCAGCCAGTTCCGCTACCGCGAGCAGAACGGAACCCTGGTGATCGATGCGACCAGCGCGGTGGGGATCCTGCTGGAGTTCATTAAGACGCATCCCGATTGGAAGCCTCGTGGACTTTTTTGCGCCCTTCCAGCTGCGGAGGCCGGTCACGCGTTTTTTGGGGACAAGGGGATAGACGGGCAGAAGACGGCGTGGCGGTACCCGAAGCTGCAGTTCCTGGTGGCGCAGGGATTCGAGCTGTGCAATCACACGTTGTGGCACGCGAAGCTCAGCAAGTATTCGGACGCGGTTGTGCAGGAGCAGTTGGCGCGCGGCGCGATGGCAATCGACTCGGCGGTACGTGGCTATCGCGTGCGCGGGTTTGCGCTGCCGTATGGTCTGTGGCCCAGGAATCGTGCGCTGGCGTCGAGCGGAACGTGGCGCGATGTGAAGGGCAAGCGCGATGTGCGATACGCGCATGACGCCGTGTTTCTGGTGGCCGGTGGTCCGGCGCGCAGTCCATTCGATGCGCAATTCAATCCTCTGTCGTTGCCGCGCGTGCCGTTGCAGGGTGGGACCAAGCTCTCGTCGACCCTCGACGCGATGGACAAGCCGGGTGCGTGGTCGCGCTATGTGTCTGACGGGAATCCGAAGACGGTGGCGCGGTGAGACGTCCCATCGTGCTCGCGACTCTCATCGTGACCAGCGGCTGCTTCCTGCAGCGGACTTCTGCATTGCCTAAGAGCAGCATTCCGGACGCCAAGGGTAACGTGCGAACGGCGTTCGCCTTGCGCTACATCGACATGAAGGTCGGCACTGGTGCGGTGCTCGCGCCGCGTCAATGTGTGTACGCGCATTACACCGGATGGCTGGTGAACGGCACGAAGTTCGATTCGTCGCGCGACACGATGCCGAATGGTCAACCGCGTACGCCTCTGGCCTTTCCGCTTGGCGTGCGACGCGTGATTGCCGGATGGGATTTGGGTTTTGAGGGCATGCAGATTGGCGGCCAGCGCCGACTGTTCATTCCCTATCAGCTGGCCTACGGCGAGGCGGGTCGCCCGCCAGTTATTCCGGCGAGAGCGGCATTGATTTTCGACGTGGAGCTCTTGGCTACGGCCGATACACTACCGCGAGTGCCGCCTCCGGTCCCTCCGGTCGCGTCGACCGTTCCGGCCCTAGGCGACACCGTGCGCCGCATAGCACCTCCGCAACCGCAGTGCGCAGCGTGGGCCATTGTCAGTGGCGGTGGCTGAACCGACCGTACGTGCCACTTACAGCTGATAGTTGCGAAGCGTCGTGAGCGCTGTTTCCAGCGCCGCGCGCTGCTGCGCATTGGGCGAGAGCGCCCACAAATCTTCATAGGCTCCGATGGCCATTGCGAGCGCCTCCTTGTCGTGCTCACTGGCCGCAAGCGACGCGGCGTTGTCGGCCAGCGCGGCTTTGGCCACTGGATCGGTCGGGAAGCGCTGTGTGACTTGCAGCCAGCGAATGGTTCGATCGCGTTGATTCGGTTCGGTGAGGGCCCACAGGTGCCATGCCCCGCGATTCTCCGGCTCGGCCGAGAGGGCCCGGCTGGCGAGTTCACCGACTACCTCACTGCCTCGGCCCGAGAGCCAGTAGGCGTTGGCCAGGATCACCAGCGCGCGGGCGTTAGTCGGCTGTTCCTCGACGACGCGCTCGTAGAGTGGTCCGGCCACTTCGGGCATATGGAGCCATGCCTCGGTCGCCGCCACCAGCGCGTCGGGTGTGACGCCGTTACGCAATTGATGCAGGCGTTCCATGAGGGCTACGACGTTTCCGGACGATTCGTATTGAGCCACCGCGTCGGCAAGGGCGGCGGGGAGATCTGGAGGCGGTACGATCATGGCGGAATAGTAGCTGCCGGTTGAAAGTCGCAGGTACGATCGCTGACACAATCCGTGTCCCGGGTTGCGCAGATCGGTTTGGGTCGTAATACTCCTAGGGTAGCGAGCGCGAAGGCTGATTTGCTTTGCTGACGATCCGTAGCCCAGGCGATTCATCAGCCGGCAGCGGAACTCACAGGCCTCGCATCGAGTGCCACCGGGGTACCGGGATTTTTCCGGGTTTGAGCCCCTCCAGTGATTTGACGCGCGAGTTCTTCGCGCACCCCTAGCGGTACCGGGCGGCGCTTCTCGCCATTCCGGCTGTGCGACGGCACGAGACAGCATCCGTCCCGATTACCCCGCATTTCTTGCGCCCTACTGCGCCTTTCGAGTCCATGAATGGACTCGGTTTTCTCGGCCCATGGCCTCATACGCTGTGGCGCTGCGCTCCGTCCGTCCGGACGCGAGCCCACGTATCACCTGCAGTTTCCGAATGAACGAACGCAAACGCCCTTCTCGTCGCGGCCGACCCCGGTCGAACCCGTCCCCGGATAATGCTGGGGACCTGAATCCGTATCTTGACGCACCCGACAGTGGGGCGTCGACCGCAGCGCCGCCGCCGGTTGAGGCGGCTCCACCGCCACGAGCCGCACCGCCGTCGGCCGACGCCGTTGTTGAGAGAAATGCCGGCGATCAGCTTGAGCGCATCCAGCGCATGGAGCAGGCAGATCGCATGGAGCGTGCGGCCAGGCCGGATCGTCCGGAACGTCCGGAACGTCAGCATCGTCCGGAACGTCCAGATCGTCCGGATCGTCCCGATCGACCGCCTCGGGGTGATCGCAGTCCTCGCGGAGAGCGCCCGCCACGGGTGGACCGTCCGGATCGCGGCGGGGACAGCGCGATCGGCGACGATCGCAACGGACGTCGGAATGGTCGCCGAGGTCGAAATCGGTTCCGTCGCGGGAGTGGACCAGCTGTTGGGCCAGTCACCGGCGGTTCCGCCAACCCGAACGTTGACGTTGGATTCGATCGAACGCCGTCGCTGCTTACGCCGGCCGATGGGACACGGTTCGGCTGGTTCGATGTGGCGCGCGATGGAGGATATCTTCGACTCGCCGCCAACAGCTATCTGCCCGATCCGGCCGATCCGTTCGTACCGCCGGCGCTTGTGCGTGAGCATCAGATTCGGCGCGGCGATAAGCTTGAGGTTTCGTACGGCACGGACCAGCGCGGTCGTCAGGTGGTGATGCAAATCGTCGCGCTCAATGACGGATCGCCGGTGGTGGTGGAAAAGCGACCCGATTTCAATACGCTGACCGCCAGCTATCCCGACCGGAAGCTCACCCTTGAAACCGGCCGTCCGGCGAAAACCGGTCCGGAACTCACGAGACGAGCGATCGATCTCATCGCGCCGATCGGGTACGGACAACGCGCGCTCATCGTCGCACCCGCACGCGCCGGCAAGACCACGCTGCTGCAAGCAATCGTGGAAGGCGTCGCCATCAATCATCCGCAGGCCGCGTTGCTCGTGTTGCTTGTTGATGAGCGACCCGAAGAAGTGAGCGAGATGATCACGTGGGGCTACGGCGAGGTGGTGGCGTCGAGTTTCGACATGCCCGCCAAGCGGCATGTCGAAGTGGCCGAAATGACACTCGAGCGCGCGCGACGCTTGGTCGAGTTGGGCCAGGATGTGGTCATCGTGCTCGATTCCATCACGCGCCTCGCGCGTGCGTACAACACGGTGGAGCGCGGCACCGGTCGCACGATGTCGGGTGGACTTGATTCCTCCGCCATGCAGAAGCCGAAAGCGTTCTTCGGATCGGCCCGCATGATCGCGCCACAGCATGGTGGTGGCTCACTGAGCATCATTGCGACCGCGCTGGTAGAAACCGGCTCGCGCATGGACGAGGTGATTTTCGAGGAATTCAAGGGCACCGGCAATTCCGAAGTCAAGCTCGATCGCGGACTCGCCGACCGACGCATTTATCCGGCGTTCGACATCGCCACCAGCGGCACGCGCCGCGAGGAGAAGCTGTACCGCCCCGACCAGCTGGAGAAAGTGCACTTGCTGCGGCGCGGCCTGCATCAGTTGCCACCGCAAGCCGGCATGGAATGGCTGATCAAGCGCATCGCCGCCACCTCGAACAACGATTCGTTGTTGGATGGGCTGTAACAGCGGTACCACCACTGCAGTTGTTCAACTGCGGTTGTTCGACTGCAGGTGGGGTACCACAACTGCAGTTGTGGTACCACCGCTGCGGTTGTTGGACTGCAGTTGAATGTTTCCAGTGCGTTGTGCGTGTGGCATGGTCTACAACAGCGATGACCAGCACATCGGCAAACACATCGAGTGCCGCTGTGGTCACACGGTCACCATTGCGCGTCCGAAGAACGAGAATGCGAATGCCCCCGATGACGCGGTAAGGTCAGGTCGCGTTCGTCGCGACCGAACGGCGGCTACCAGGACCCGCCGTGACGCGTCTGCACGGCGACGAGATCGCGTCATGCAGTGGCCCACGCGCGCTGGCGAAGCAGCAGTAGCCTGGTTCTTGCGCGCGTGGGCGGAAATGGGGAGTTCTCGTCTGCTGCGCCGATGGACCGCTCGGATAGCGTGGGCGTGGAGCGCACTGGTGGTCGTGACCTGGATACTGTTGGTCACG
>JANLVM010000580.1:0-1518 GCA_031364015.1 Gemmatimonadaceae bacterium | reverse complement strand
CGGCCGCGCAGCGTGAAGCGATCCAGCCGCTTGTTGAAGCGGATATTTGCAAACACCGGCTCCACCGTGGCAAACCGGCGTCCGTACTGTTCGCGTCCCTCCGGCGTATCGAGGCGCTGTTGCATCCGCATCGTGTGCGTCTCCGTCTCCGCGTCCTCGCGCCCGCGGAAGAACGCGACGTTGCGGACGACGGTGGTCGTTGGCGTCCGCAAGCATTGGTCGCGCAACGCGCACGGCGCACCATCGCGTTTCGCGCCCTGGAAGTGTTCTCCGACATGCCCGTTCGTGACGTTGCGAGCCCCTCTCCGGATGAGCGATTTCCCGGCAGGACACACACACGTGCGCGCGTCCGCGTCATACGTGAAATCACTCGGCGCAAACACCGGCAACGCCTTCTTCGTGGCGCCCGATTTGTCATGCAGCGGATCCGGCGCACTGGTGTGGTGGTCGCGGTCCGCGAACCGCTCGTCGCGTTTCCGCATGTCCGGGTCGGCAATCAGCGCGGGCACGTCCAGTGCCGCGAGCACGGCGAGATTCGCTTCGCTATGGTAGCCCGCGTCCGCCGTCAGCACCGTCGCGCGGGTGCGCATGGTGGCGAGGGCCTCCACGACCGGCAGCAGCAGCTCCTGTTCGGAGCCGGTGCCATGCGCTTGGGCCTCGACGATGATCTGGTGCTTCGCGTCGACGGCGGCGACGCCCGTGTACCCTTGAATCACGCCTTTGTCCGTGGCCATCTTCGCACTCTCGTTGTCCGTGCGATTACTCTTGCGCAGACCGCCCGTCGGACCACGGCGATCCTCGGGATGCGCTGCGAGCCACTCGCGCAGCTGCTCGGCATCCTTCGTCAACCGCGCGATCCGCGCCGTGGTCTTCGCCGCGACATCGGGCTCGAGCTCCGCCGCATCGGTCGCTCGGTGCCGCTCCAGCATCGTCGTGGCGGCGGCCTCCATCTTCGCGGCCCGCTGCGTGAACTCCTCCCGCGTGCCGCTCCGATGCTTCGAGGCATTGCTCGGCAACTTGACGCCATCAATCGCGAACATCTCGCGCCCGATCAGGCCCTGGCCGTCGCACACCGCCAGCCCCGCCGCGAACACCTGAGCGATGTCGTCGCGCAACGAGCTCACAAAGTGGGCAATGGTGGTGAAATGCGGCGCGGTCATGCCGCACAACGCCATGAACGTCACGTGCTCTTGGGCTCACGCGCTCGATGGACCGACTGCGCACGATGCCCTGTGAGTAGGCAAACAACACGACCTTGAGCAACATGGCCGGCGGGTACGCCGGCGCGCCGGTCGCGTCGTTCTTGAAGCGCGCGTCGAAGTGCGCCAGATCCACTTCGTGATCAAGCAGGTGGTTCAGCGCGTGCTCGAACGTGCCGGGCAGCAGCTGGCGTGCGAGGTCGACGCTCAGGAACTGCGGGTTGGTGTCGATCAGTTTGTAGCGGGCCATGGCAGGATCTCGACAGCGAGGCGAACCGACACCACCTTCGATGCAGCACAAACCCGTTGTGCGGTAGCA
>JANLVM010000567.1:0-1547 GCA_031364015.1 Gemmatimonadaceae bacterium | reverse complement strand
TTCTTCGCGCTCGGCTATCTCGGCCGGTTCTACGAGCCGCTCGGCGCGTCGCTGTACTTCCTGCTGACCGCGCTGATGCCGGTCGCCGGAGCAGTGATGATGCTGGTGTTCGCGGGTCCGATCCAGCGCCTGCTCGATGCGGGCGAGCGCGACGATGCGTTTGAAATCGCAGGCGAACCAATGCCCGCATAAGACACGGCGAGCTGCGCGTGCGCCAGCTGCCGGGCAAGGCCAACTTCATGGGCAAGGTGAAGTTCACCTTCCCCAACGATGAAGGCATCTATCTCCACGACACCCCCGACAAGGCGCTGCTCAAGGAAGAGGTGCGCTTCGCCAGTTCGGGGTGCATCCGGCTTGAGGATGCGACCCGCCTGGGCGCGTGGCTCTAAGGCAAGATGCCCGCACCGAAGAAGGGCGCGGTCGAGCAGGTTGTGCCGCTCAGGCAGCCGGTGCCGGTCTGCATCACCTACCTCACCGCCGCGCCCGACGAGGGGAGGATCGTGTTCCGCGACGATCTGTACAATCGCGACGGGGCGCAGATGGCCGAGGTCGGCAGGGACAGGCGCGGGTCGCGGTAAGATAGCTCCTCCCCGAGCTTTTTTCGGGGAGGTGGCAATCGGCGCTCAAGCCGATTGACGGAGGGGCATTGCCGAGATCGCCCCTCCACCACCACGCCAAGTGGCGTGGCGGTCCCCCTCCCCGAGACAAGCTCGGGGAGGATCAACTCACACCGGCCGCTCCGCCAGCATGTTGGCGATCATCTCCTTGAGTCCCTCGTCGTAGCTGGCGAGAACCTCGTGGTCTTCGGCGGTGTCGAAGTGGGTGATCAGTTCGCGCCCGTTCCACCAGTGCAGCGCATAGGCCGGCGGATCGGCGACGATCAGCGGGCGGCCATCGGGCCGCGCGGGGTCGATCGGCTGGAGTTCCAGTGCGACTTGCGGCGCGGTGGAAGGGCAGGTGGCGACGATCGTGTCCGCCCAGCGGGTGACGATCGCGCGGTGGACATGGCCGCAGACCAGCCCGATCACGTTTGGGCGTCCGCGCAAACAATCGGCGAGGCGGTGGACCCACGGCTCCGCGGGATCGGTGTTCATCCAGGCGATGCCGACTTCGACCGGCGGATGGTGCTGGACGATCAATGTCTTGCGATCCGTGGCAGCGTCGAGCGTTTCGCGCAGCCACTGCGCGCGGCGCTCGCAGAACGAACCGCCGTGGCGGCCTTCTTGCAGCGTATCGAGCACCACCAGCCGCAGCGGGCCGGTCTCGATCGTGTACTGAAGGAACCCGTCGGTCAGCGCGATTTCGGGAAAGGCCTGGGCGAAGTTGCGCCGCACGTCGTGGTTGCCCAGCGCGAAATGGACCGGGAAGGGCAGCCCGGCGAACGCCTCGCGCAGGCGGCGATAGCTGTCGACATCGCCGCGATCGACCAGGTCGCCGGTGGCGAGCATCAGGTCGGGCAGCGGATCGAGCGCGGTCAGCGCGGCGAGCGTCGCGTCCAGCCGCTGGCGATTGAACTCGCCCGGCGTGTCCGGCTCGAAGCCGAGGTG
>JANLVM010000522.1:0-1716 GCA_031364015.1 Gemmatimonadaceae bacterium | reverse complement strand
TGAATTGACCGCCACGGTGGCGATCTCCGATTCGAGCGCGGCGATGGTCTCCGGTGACGCGATGGTCTTGAGGTACGCCAGGACCTGCTGCGCTTCGGAGACTAGCCGCTTCTCGAGCATGCCGCGGGCGAGCCCAACGTTCGCTTCGATGAGCGAGGGTTGGAATGCGACGCGGTCGCGCTTGCAGAGCTCTTTGAACGCGTCACGCGCCTTGCGCCACCGTCCGGCGGCCAAGTGGGCGCGGGCCTGCATTTCGAGTGGATCGGGGGAGCGAATATTGCTCGACGGTGACGCGGGCATGCCCAAAGGTCTTGGCGCGGGCGAAGGGAGTGTTGGCCAACCGAAGGAGCGAATGTACTCTGCGCCGCGAAAACCCGCACGACCCGATGGACAGCCACCGACCCGAGGCCACCACCTGCACGCGAAGCGTGCCGCGAAGCGCGTGAATGGTGACCAAACCCTCGACGGCACGCTCGCCTGCCTGCTGCCGGCGCGCCGCGCCAGCAAGGTCGATGTTGCTCGGTGTGCTCGGTGTGCTCGGTGTGCTCCTACTGAATCTCTCTGCGTTCCGCAGTGTTCATCCGTGAACGCGTGGCTCACCGACGAGGGTGAAATACCGTGGCCGAGCTACGTGTCTGCCAAGTCATCTCCCGCGGTCTTGAACGGACGCCCCGGCGACCGATCGCGATACAGGTCGTCGCGGGTGAGCGGCAGTCCTGACGAGCCGCCAAGACCAGGCTTCAGCAGGAGTGTCTGGAGGATGTTTATGCTGCCGGAGTTAAGGCCGTGCGCGGCCGCTGACATGTAAATTCGCCACACGCGGTACGTACGGTCACCCACCAACGCAACTGCCTCGCGACTTCTGCGCTCGAGTCTCTGCACCCACAGCCGCAGAGTGGTCGTATAGTGCTCCCGCAGGCTCTCCACGTCTCGCAGCTCGAAGCCGATGCTCTCGGCGCTCGCAATCACATGCGCGGCGGGAACAAGACGCGCGTCCGGGAAGACGTACTTGTCGATGAACGCATCTCTGCGCCATAGCCGGTTGAGCAGGCGTTGCCGACGGGAGATCGGACGCGCTCTCGCGACACTAACCAAACAGTGGTTGAGGAATAGCCCGCCCGGTTTGAGCGCCCTATGCACGGCTCGGAAGTAGGCCGGCTGCGCGTCCATTTTGATGTGCTCCATGACACCCACCGAGCTCACCTTGTCGTATTCTGCGGTCGTGGGCAGATCTCGGTAGTCGAGCATGTCGATGCGGCACCGGTTCGACAGTCCCGCTGCGGCGAGACGCTTCCGGCCAATCTCCAACTGCGCCGCACTGAGCGTGATGCCGTGACCGATCACGCCGTAATGCTTGACCGCGTGCATCAGCAACGCTCCCCAGCCGCATCCGATGTCGAGCATCCGTTCGCCGGACTGGAGACGCAGCTTACGGCAGATATGATCCATTTTTGCGACCTGCGCGTCGTCGAGACTAGTCGCCGGCGTTCTGAAGTACGCGCACGAGTAAAGCATCCGGCTATCCAGCCAAAGCGCATAGAAGTCGTTCCCCACGTCGTAGTGGTACTGAATTGCGGCTTTGTCGCTGAGCCGAACATGCCAGCCGCCGAGCCAAGCGCCAACGCGCGAGAACCTCGTGGCGGAAACGGCAGCGCGCTTGTCGGTAGGAAGCGCGAGAATCATCGGTAGCAGCGCGGCCAGCGCCCCGGGCTTCTG
>JANLVM010000515.1:0-1510 GCA_031364015.1 Gemmatimonadaceae bacterium | reverse complement strand
CTCGTCAAAGCGCGCGCGACGGCAATGAAGCGCTACTCAATCAACTCAGTCATGACGCCAATGCGAGCGCCGAGCGCGAACGGCTCCCGCTCAGGATGCTGGACAATCTTCAGCGACATAGGCCGCCGACGATTTTTGAACGACCATAGTGAGGTGCCTAATTCGGCTTGCAGCCGACGGCGGCGTATGAAAATCGTGCCGTACCGCCGCGGCTGAAGCTGGGCGTTCGGCGGACAACATCGAAAGGCATCATTTTCGAAGATCGCAATGAAGCTGTGCATTTTACTGGGCATATGCGGCTCGACAATCCTCGCCCAAGGCGGCGGTCGTCCGACTCTCGAAGGCGTGTGGAAGGCCACGGAGATTGTCGTGACCGGTGGTACGCCAAAGGCTCTCTTCAAGACGGCGTTTGACTCCTTGATGGCCAGCTCAGGGACGTACGAACTGAATGGTTCAACGGCGACGTTTCGACCGATCGTTACCAGAGGTCCCAACATTGTTTCCATCAACGAGCAGTTCCGTATCGAGGGCGACACCCTGACGCTGACGTGGACGTCCAGCGATCTTCACTTGCGGATCGGTCAGGATGTGGTCCGGTCGACCGCCCCCTCATTCCAGGGCCGCATGAAGCTCGTTCGCGTCGAGTAATCGCTCTGAGGGAGGCGCCAAACGGAAAGACGAGCACCACGGAAACCATCACAAGACTCGTGATCTGGTCCAGGACATGATCCTGGCGAGGGCGCGCGCGGCGGTGTAGGATTCAACCATGAAGGTCGCAACCGGCAAAGTCGTTGGCGGGAAGGTCGTCGTTGAGGGCGAGCCGTTGGCCGAAGGGTCGGTGGTCACCGTTGTCGCGAGAGAAGGCGACGAGACATTCGACGTGTCCCCTGAGGATGAGCGCGCACTCCTTGAGGCGATCGCCCAGGCAGACCGCGGCCACGTTGTTTCTTGGGAAAAATTGCGGGAGCAATTGCGTCGCTCCGCGTGACCACCCCACTGCGAATCGAGATCACGGGCGACGCTGCGACGCAGATCGCGGCGGCGGTGGCGTGGTGGGCCGAGCACCGGCCGACTGTCCCCGGAGCGGTCCTTGAGGATCTTGACCGCATCCTCGATCTGCTCTGTGTGCAACCCGCCATGGGCACACGAGCACATCGAGTCTCGCTATCAGGAGTCCGTCAAGTGACGCTCTCTCGAATTCGGTACTACGTGTACTACCGAGTAGTCGATGATGCCCTTCAAGTCCTTGCGTTGTGGCACACCAGTCGAGGTCGAGGACCAGTCCTTTGACGGCCAACCCCTGAACCTCGGCGTGGAGCCGACGGCACAGATCGCCGCAGCTCAAGCCGCACGTTATGCGGATAAGAATTCAGGCAACGCCCCAGATTTGCAAGTGTTACCTCTTGTGGTAACGTCATATTCTTCGCGTCGCGCCGCATCCTGGCGTTGATCGCCGAACTCGAAGCGGAGGGCGAACTGTGAAGATCCGGGCCGTCAAGCATAACAACCG
>JANLVM010000505.1:0-1587 GCA_031364015.1 Gemmatimonadaceae bacterium | reverse complement strand
GCAGGTGGCTCTGGTGACTCTGCGTGTACGGGAAGAACTAACCCACGCAAAATGCGGGGGCCAGCCCAGTCATAACTTCCAGGCGCTGATGCGGGGCCGATCAGTGGGTGTATCGGTTTGCGCCGACCGAGGCACGCCAAGCCCCTCGGAGACCGTTGGCCCTTCCGTCGAGCTCCGACTCGATGCTGGCTCTGAGAACAGTTGAGGGTTACCGTATGCGCGCGCGGACCGCTTCCGTGCGCGTGAATATTCTGGGATAAGACTTGGACGACGGTAATCCTGCATCAACTGATCGGAGGATTCCAATGCGATGCACGGAGCCTGAGCCGCCAGAAAGGTTGAGCGTTCGCGCGCCAGTTCGTCGCGCTCGTGTGCTGCTGGCCTCTGTGATCGCCCTGCTGGTTCCCGAGGCAGCAGCCGGTGCGCAGCGCTTCGAGACGTCGACGCTCCTCTGCCACACCGGACGTGCCGCGTCGGTCGCGCTCGGAGATTTGGACGGCGACGGCGATCTCGATCTCGTTCTCGGCAACGGCCGCCACGACCCCGAGGTCAATTTCGTGTACTCGAACGACGGTCACGGCAACTTCTACGGCCGACGCGCGCTCGACGAGGAGCCCGATCGCACCTATCGCGTCGCGCTCGGCGATGTGGACAAGGACGGTGACCTCGATGCGGTGGTCGCCAACGACTTCGGCGAGGCCGGGAAGCTCCTGTTCAATGATGGCAAAGGCCAGTTTCGCGTCGTCGCGCGCTTCGGCAACGGCGCCTACGCGGTCCGCGCCGTCGAACTCGGTGATCTCGACGGCGACGGAGACCTCGACATCGTTGTCGTGAGCAATGTCTTCGGCCAGAACTTCGTGTATCTGTACGACGGCGGAGGCAAGCTGACCGAGCGAAAGCTGGGATCGGGGCGCGAAAGCTCCGTGAGCGTTGCGCTCGGCGACTTGGATCGCGACGGCGATCTGGACATCGTGCTGGGGAATCGAGGCGCACCGAGCGTCGCGTATCTAAACGACGGGCGCGCGAATTTCGCCGAGACGAGACCGTTCGGAGGGGCGACCGACCTCACGACGACCATTGCTTTGGGGGACCTGGACGGCGACGGCGACCTCGATATCGCGGCGGGCAAGTGGGAGGAACCTGGCGCGGTGTACCTGAACGACGGCGCGGCGCGTTTTTCCAACAGCCGCCCTCTGGGCATCGCCAAGTCCCAAGTCTACTCGATCGCGCTGGCCGACATGGACCTCGATGGCGATCTTGATGCGGTCGTTGCGACTTGGGCATCGCGCAGCAGCTTCGTCGATTCCGACCGCGATGGGAAGCCCGATCGATGGCTCGAGACGAAGCGTGACGAGGTCGCCCGAGTGATGCTCAACGATGGAAAAGCACGATTCACCGAGGGCGATGTGTTCGGCGCTGGTGGAGATCGGATGCGCGCGCTCGCCGTTGGGGACATCGACATGGATGGCGACAATGACATTGTCGTCGCCAATGACTGCCAGGCGAGCGCCGTCTACTACAACAACCTACGATCGGCGCTAAGGAGCCCCGGACCGTTGGCCCTCGCGCCCGCCGAGCCACGGCTCG
>JANLVM010000287.1:0-3046 GCA_031364015.1 Gemmatimonadaceae bacterium | reverse complement strand
CTCCAAGTGCGACGATCTCATGCCCCGCCTCTGCCAAGTCGATCCGCAACGCGTTGAGCAGGCGGTCCTCGTCTCCGTCGGCAATTGTCGGTCGCTCGCCCAGCACGACGTGTCGGATGAACGCAGCGCCAAGCTTGCGATCGAGGTACGTGTGGTCCCACTTGTTCTTGTAACTCCGCAAGCACTCGTAGCAGGAGTGCGTACATCCGCAGGACTCTAGGCGCTCAAGCGCCGTGCGGAAGAGGCGGTCAGGATCTCCCACCGCTGCGCGAACGAATCCAGCGCCGCCCGGGGTCAAGTCGTAGAGGTAGATCTCGACGTCACGACCCGTGCGACCCTCTTCGGTCATCGCAACCCGGAATTCGGCCCCAATGTCAGACGCCTCGATGTCGAGGACCTTGGCGGCGGCGGCAGCCAGCGCCTCTGCCACTGTCGTCAGGACAATCTTGGCGACGGTCGAGCCCGGCGGGATGGTCACCGATCCACCAAGGTGAAAGCGGAACAGCGCTATGTCGGTCTCGAACTCATTGCCCAGCACGACTGCCGCCGGGGTCCCATTGCAACCTGCTCCGTGCGGGTGATGATCGGGGTTCGGCCTCGGGTGACCTCCCTTCTGGAACTTGCCCGAACTCCACCCGTTTGGCTCGGCGCGTCCACACTGCGGGCAGTAAAGGAAGCCAGGCTTCATCCGGTCGTTCGAGCCGGTGTTCGTGAGAACCAGTCGTTGCTTCGCGGTCCACACCACGTACCCAGCGCCGTTTGGAGCATGGTCCGCGTGCGCGGGTGGCCCGCTGTCAGTGAAGGGCGCACTGAGCTTGGCGTGCGTTGGGCGCGTCGGGGTCGGGCTGTCCTCCAGCGGCAACTCCGCATTGACGTCCACGGGGTGTGCGAAGCCAGGCGGCCGAAGCCAACGTGTACCGACGCCCAGTGACCCTGCAGTGCCGCAGGCTGGGCAATTCAAGACTTGGCCAACATAGTGCTCAGTGCTTCGCTTTTCGACCCGCGCGTAGCCACAGCGATCGCACTCGAAGTACACCTTCATGCCGAACCAAGCCTGCCAGCATTCGCGGCGCCTAAAGGGCGTCCAGATCGCGAACGAGTAATGCCGCTCGCCGTTCACCCACACCTCGCGGCCAGGTGCATAGCTCGACAGCGCTTGGTTCAGACCAAGTTGGGGCGAATACTTGAGTACAGCTTTTCGCTCAGTGCTCGCAATCTTGTCGAACACATGGAAGGTCACTACGTCGGTCGGGAACGCATAGCGAGGCAGTACGCCGCGGTCAAAGAGCCTGTCGAGCAACTTTTCGGGGTCGAGGCCCCTTTCTGATGCACCGTCAGACTGGCCCGCGTCGGCACCAGGCACCCCCGTAGTAGCGGATGGAGTAACCACGGCGTCAAAGTCAATGGCATCGTCGTCCCAGTCGGTCATCAGGCCGGTTCTGGCGATCGCCGCCTCCTGTCCGCCACCCTCGGTGATCAGGTCGGCGACTGCAGTCGACATTGCGCCCTCGATCTCTTGCCCTTGAACAGGACCTGCGCCTACGTCGCGCAGCGAAGCGAGCAAGCTATTGGGGACTTCGTCAATGAATCTCGGCTCCTCGGCAAGCACTGGCGCCGGAACAATTTCGAGCAGCGCGCGGCGGACTGGCGTCTCGTTGTCGCCCAGCCACTGTTCAAGCCGCGCGTAGGAAAATCCGGAGGCACTCCCGGTTCGGAAGTCGCGAAGCATCCCCAGGCTCTCAAATACGTTGGCGCTGACGCTGTCATCGTGGGGATCCGCAATGGCGTCAATTTGAAACATGCTCATAACGAGCGCGAAGCAGTGCCGTCGGACAATTTCCAGGTTGTCCAGATTGAGCGTCGGATCAGGGACTGGCCCACTGACCATCGCTGCGGGGCTCGCGTAGAACTCCTGGTCATGGCTGTCAGCGCCACAGTAAGTGACGACAGTTGACAGCGCAGAGCCACGGCGGCCAGCGCGGCCAGCCCGCTGCTGATAGTTTGCTCGTCCTGGCGGGACGTTCCTCAGCGCGACTGCCGTGAGGCTGCCAATGTCGATGCCGACCTCCATGGTGGTTGTGCAGGAGAGAACGTCGATCGGGCCGTCTTTGCGGCCCTCCGGCCCCGCGACATCTAGGTCCTGGAAGCGGAGTTCGTGCCACTCAGCTCGCGCAACCGCGGCACTGTTGCCGCTGTCGTTCAGGGCCGCGGAGTGCTCTGCGGCGACGTATGGATGGGGCGCGTAACCTGGCTCCGACACGAGCCGCTCGGTGTGCCGGCGGAAGTGCCCCTTGCGCGATCGGAAAACCGAATCGGAAGAAGGATCCAGCGGGCTGGTAGTTCCAGTGCACGCGCGCTGGCCGATCCGTATTCGGCACCGAGTCCCGGCCAGCAGGTTGAACGGTTGTGCAGTGGTGCATGTATCGCAACGCCGCCACTTGACTCCAGACGTCAAAACGCGAAGCTTCGTAGACTTCAAGATGAAGCCGTTGGCGGTCTGGCTGGTGCCGAAGGTTCTGGTGAGGAATGCCCCCCAGGGGGTCGGGCTACCAGTCCTTCCGTTCAAGTGCGCGTTGAACCACTTGGTTCCGACGATGTCCTTAGCGAACGGCGGGAAGCTTGCTCTAGTCCGGTTGATCTTCGTGCCGGCAGGTGAGTCAAGCCAGTCGCTTGGAGTCGTCGGAAGGAAAACGGCGTGGCTGAGAACAGCATCGTTGAGCCACAAGTCCAGTAGCGCGACGCGCCGCGCGTCTTCCGTCAGTTCCGACGGCCCGGGTGGCGCAGGAAGCTTGCTCAGTTCGGCAAGATCGGTCACGTCGAGTGCAACTTCAATTGTCCCGAGTGCAAGTGCGCTGAGGCCGGTGTGCGCATCCTTCAGTACGGGGTAGATCGCAAGCATCAGCGCCTTGTTCGTCCGATAGGTATTGAGTTCGGCGGAGCGTTCAAAGAAGATCGTCGACGCAACTGGCGGGTTGAAACTCAGTAACTCACGGATCTGCTTGAGATCCTCTTCAAAGTGCTGGGCTTGAGCAGGGCGCAGCGTGAC
>JANLVM010000472.1:0-3087 GCA_031364015.1 Gemmatimonadaceae bacterium | reverse complement strand
CACCACCGGGAACGCTGCGGGCCATACGATCTTTGGCTGACTCTGCGGATTGAACTGCTCCAGCCTCACCAACTTGGCGGCCGCAATTTCGTTGACCGAAAGTTTGTCGCTGGGTGTAAGCTCGAGCACGTCGAGTCCGCGGGCCATTTCGGACGAATAGATCATCCCGTTGTAGTAATACGCGCCCCACGACCCGCCAATCGTGCCGCGTGACGGTGCAGCCGCACGTCCCGCCGCTCCAGCCGGACCGGCATCAACCAGCGGCGGCGCATCGACAGGACCACGATCGAAGAAGGCGATTTCGAATGGCTTGTCAGGATCGGTGAAATCGATCACGTCGACGCCGCCCTGATACCAACCTTGCACCATGATATCGCGCCCCGGTACCGGCACGAGCGCGCCGTTATGCGACACGCAGTTTTCCTGCGCCGTTTGCGCGGTGGGAATCTTGAAGTACGCGCCTTGCTTGAACTTCCTGGACTTGTCGATGGTGAGCGTGGTATTGCCACCCATCTGCATCATGTTCGAGACCTGACAATTGGGTGAGGTACCACCGCCCCATTCATCAGTGAACACGATCTTCTTACCGTCGTTGCTAAACACGGCCGTATGCCACAGCGAAAAATTCGTGTCGGCCGCAGCGTCGAGACGAATCGGCTTTTCCGGATTCGAAATGTCGACCAGCAAGCCGTAACTCCCGCACGCACCGGCCAAAAGATTCATTTCGGGATACACGGAGACGTCATGACAATTGCGCGGGCCCGTCGGCGCGGGCGGAGGCGCGGTGGAATCACCACCACGTCCTCCACGACCTGCGCCAGCTCCAGCGCGGCGCGGCGCCGGCTCCATGCCGGTAAAGATGCGCGCGCCAGTGACAACTTCTGCCTTCTCTGGGTTCGCCAAGGTCACCTTGATCACGTCCAGTCGATACATCGAATTTGTGACATCGGCGGGATCGGTGCCAGCCTTGCAACCGGCCAGTTCTGTTTCCGGCCGAGCACCTTGACTGCCCGACACGTACAGGTAGATCACGCCTTTGTCTTTCTTACTCGGGACGATGGTGTGCGTGTGCGAACCTTTGCAGGTCTGCACGTTCTTGATCAGCTTCGGATTGCGTGGATCGGACACATCGAAGATGCGCACACCAGCCATGTGATCCTTGGGATCCTGCACACCACCTTTCCCGCAGTCGTTGCGATTACCGCCGCCTTCCGCCGAGAGGAAGAGCAGGTTGCCATAGATGGACGGATCACCCTGCGACGTGATGCACGACACCACCGACGCCTTGATCGGCTTGGCCGGGTTGCTCACGTCCCAGATGGAGAAGCCGGCGAAGTTACCCTGGTAGACGTAGTTGCCGCGAAACGCCAAGTCCGAGTTTACAAACGTGAGTCCGCGCGCGGTGTCGAACTCGGCGGCCTTCGGCGTGAACGACACGAGCTTCATGCCTTCCGCTGCAACTCCAGCGTCGAGCAATCCGGACTTCAATCCGTTGCGCGGATCCTTGCCGGTTGGATACGTCTGCGCATTGAGCGCAGCTGCAACGGTAAGTGAAAGCGCCGCGAGCGCGCACATCAGGCGAACATGTCCCATCAGAGTCAACTCCGGAAAAAGGCTCATAGCTGCGTACGGAAACATCAGGGTTTGGCGGGAATCTGTTCGAGCATCTGGCGCATCGTCCCGATCTCGGCGGTTTGCACCGTTTGCACATCATTCGCGAAGACGGACACATCGACATCCTGCGCCGCTCCCGGTGATGCCATGAGATCGACTACCATCTTTAGCGCGCCTTCGTGATGTTGGATCATCATGGTAAGGAAGTGCATGTCGAACTCGGGCCCGCGCGCGGCCTCCAGCGTCTTGATTTGATCGGCGCTCAGCATCCCGTCCATCATGACCGTGTGATACGATGACGTGTCGGGTGCGGTCTGAGCGTTCGCACGAAGCCAGTCCTGCATGAGCAGGATTTCCGACATCTGTGATTGATCGATCTTGGTAGCAAACTTGAGCAATCGCGGATTCGCACCGTGCGACGCGGCGAGTCGCGACATGAAAATTGCTTGCGCGTGATGGGCGATCATGCCCTGCATGAAATGCACGTCGGCTCTGGTGTAGATGGCACCTTTGGGGATGGTGACGGGCGCGCTCATCCCAGACATACCGGCCATCCCAGCCATGTCATGCGGCGCGGCGGCGACCGTGGTATCGGCAGCGGGTTCTTTGCCGGCGGAGCAGCCGAGGAGCAGGGGGGCGAGGACGGAGAGCGCGGCGATGCCGCGGGTGCGGAGCGGATTCACGATCTGGCGTGCTGGGCTGGTGGGAAGGTGCGCGCGGCCGGGGAGACTGAATATGGTACGGTGATGGGGGACGGTGCGTTGGTTCAGGCCGACGCGGGGTCAATCTCACCCCGGTCCTCATCTGTCGCGACAGGTCGGCCCCGTACAGGAAGACAGTGGTGTCGATCGGACAGTCCGCCGCCTCCGAAATGGCGAAGGCCAGAGTGGAGGCCAGCGCGTCAGGCGGCGGCGCGGATATCGGTCCGATCATGGCGACATGCGTGCCGGGCATGGGGCTCAATGTCGATGGCACGCGGTACTTCTGGTTCCATCATACCGATGCGGATACGCCGGACAAACTGGACAGGGCGGAGGTACAGCGGTGCGTGGCGGCGATGGCGGTGATGGCGTACATCGTGGCGGATCTGGAGCAGGGGCTGCCGCGGTGAGAAGCGGTGGATGCAGTTGACTGCGGTGGAATCGTTCAACCGGCTTCTATGCCCAGAAGACAATGGATGTGGCACGCCACATCACCGATAAATTGGCGATCAGTCCCAAGGGAAGCACGCCACTCATTGTTCTCACCAGCGCGATGCATCGCTCTGCTGAGTATGTTGCAGGCATCGATCAGAACTTCGTGTGAGGCGGTCCGCGCGGCTTCGATATCGGGGCGCGCACTTCGTTCAAGCATTGCCCTGTTAACGCGAACTCTGGCATATCGAATGGCCGCCTGAAGCAGATCATCGAGAAGTTCGCTGCAGGTGGTCGCGCCTCTCAGCCCGAGCAGATGTGCCGCCAGATGTTCCGATCT
>JANLVM010000448.1:0-10652 GCA_031364015.1 Gemmatimonadaceae bacterium | reverse complement strand
GGTGAAGACGCCGATGTCGCCGGTGCCAACCCGTTGGCGGTTTCCGCGTTCGATGAACAACTCTGGCAGCGTCTCAAACTCGCGTTTCGCTACTGACGGTTCGGACTTCGCGTCAGTCGCACCTGGTCGAGGACCCGCGTTGCAGTAAGCTCGCGCATGCATTTCCAGTGCGTTAATGGACAGCGTTGCGGTCCATGTGCATGGCAGGGTCGACAGGTGAGAGCTGCCTGCTCGAGCGTGGCGTGGCGCGTCGACAACGGACCGAATCCGAAGGCCGGCATGGTCGGTCCAAACAGCGCGATCGTCGGCGTGTTCATCGCCGACGCGAGATGCAACGGCGCTGAATCGTTGGACACCAGCACGCGCGCGCGCATGAGCAACGCCGCCGAGCCAAGCAAAGACAGTCGGCCCGTCGCGTCGACGACCGGTTTGCCGCCAACCGCGGCGACTGCCTCCGTGATTGCCTGGGCCAACGGCGCGTCAGTCGCCGCCCCGAGAATGACTACGCGATCATTGCCGAGCGTTGCGTCGCCAGCGATTGCGGCGGCCAACTCACTGTACGACGGCCAGCGCTTGGTCGCCCACACGCTTCCCGGGGCCAACGCCAACAGGGGTTCATCGGGTCCGACGCCACATGCCGCGAGCAGGGTTGCGACCCGGTTGTACTCGTCGGCCGATGGATACAGGGACGGACGAAGTGTCGGAACATCGCCCATCTCGCCCGGTGGCGACGCGAGCTGCCACAGGCGTTGCGCGTGATGCAGCGCTGGCTGAAATGGCACCGCCCGCGTGTACAGCACGCGGCCTGGTGAGGTCGCGAATCCGATGCGGTGCGGAATCCCGGCGAGTCGCGCGATGGCCGCAGTGCGCAGCGATCCTTGTGCGAGATACGCCGTGCTCGCGCCGGTATCGCGTAGCGCGCGGGCGACCCGACGTATGCCGCGAACGCCGCGGTCGTCGCCTCGCTTGTCGAACTCGATAATCGATGCAACGGCTGGGTGATTCGCGAGAATTCCCGCATTCGCCGGCGTTGCGACCACGTGCACGGGACCTTCCGTCGCCAACCGTTCCAACAACGGTGTGGTCAGGATCATGTCGCCGAGAAAGGCGGTCTGCAACACAGATGATACCACTAGTCGACCTGCAGCACCGCCAGAAACGCTTCCTGCGGAATTTCCACGCTGCCGACCTGCTTCATGCGCTTCTTGCCTTCCTTCTGCTTTTCGAGAAGCTTGCGTTTGCGCGAGATATCACCACCGTAGCATTTGGCCAACACATCCTTGCGCAACGCCTTCACGGTTTCGCGCGCGATCACTTTCTGGCCGATCGTGGCCTGAATAATTACCTCGAACAGTTGCCGAGGAATCAGTTCACGGAGTTTTTCGGCCACCTTGCGTCCCCACTCGTACGCCTTGTCCTTGTGCACAATGACCGAGAAGGCATCGATCGCATCGCCGTTAATCAACATGTCCAGCCGCACGAGATCGCTGGCCCGGTACTCCAGTATTTCGTAGTCGAGCGAGGCATATCCGCGGCTGACCGTCTTCATTTTATCGAAGAAGTCCAGAATGATCTCGCCAAGCGGAAACTCCCAGTCGAACTCCACGCGTGCCGTGTCGAGATAGCGCATGTTCTTGTAGATGCCGCGCCGCTCGGTGCCGAGCGTCATGATAGCCCCGATGTAATCAGTCGGGCACATGATGCGCGCTTTGACGTACGGCTCCTCGACCGACGAGATCACGCCCGGTGTCGGCATCAGGGCCGGGTTCTCCACCAGCAGCATCGTGCCGTCGGTCAGGTGCACCTGGTACTCAACGCTCGGGACGGTGGTCACGAGATTGAGGTTGTATTCGCGCTCCAGACGTTCCTGCACAATTTCCATGTGCAGCAGGCCCAGAAAACCGCACCGGAAGCCGAAGCCGAGCGCGGTTGAGGTTTCCGGCTCGTACTGCAGCGACGCATCGTTGAGCTTCATCTTTTCCAATGCGTCGCGCAGTGTTTCGTACTGCGTCGTGTCGGTCGGATAGATGCCGGCAAATACGAAGCTCTTCACTTCCTGATACCCCGGCAGGGCTTCGGTCGCGCGATTGTTCTGATCAAAAATGGTGTCACCCGCGCGGGTCTCGCGAACCGAACGCACGCTCGCGACCACGTATCCGACTTCTCCCGCCTGCAACACTTCCGACTTCACCTGTCGCAGCTGCAGGAGCCCGACTTCGTCGACTTCGTAGACGTTGTCCGACGCGCCAAATGTGATCTTGGTGCCTTTCCGAATTTCGCCATCCACCACTCGGATGCTCGGAATTGCCCCGCGATACTTGTCGTAGTACGAGTCGAAAATCAGCGCGCGCAGTGGGCCATCAGGGTTTCCCCGAGGCGGTGGCACCAGCGCCACAATCTGCTCCAGCAGCTCGGGCACCCCGACGCCTTCCTTCGCGCTCACCGACAGCACGTCTTCCGGCAGACATCCGATCAGGTCGCACACTTCCTGGCGGCGACGATCGGGCTCGGCGCCCGGCAGGTCGATCTTGTTGAGCACGGGAATAATCTCCAGCCCCGCGTCCATGGCGAGGAAGAGATTGGACAGCGTTTGCGCCTGAATGCCTTGCGACGCGTCGACGACGAGAATGGCTCCCTCGCATGCGGCGAGCGAACGCGACACTTCATAGGTGAAGTCGACGTGGCCTGGCGTGTCGATCAGGTTGAGCTCATACGTCTCGCCGTCCTTGGCCACATAGCTCATGCGAACCGCGTTCAGCTTGATCGTGATGCCGCGCTCACGCTCGAGATCGAGCGTGTCGAGGACCTGCGACTTCATTTCGCGCTTCTGGAGCGTGCCGGTCATCTCGATCAGGCGGTCGGCGAGCGTCGACTTGCCATGATCGATGTGGGCGACGATACAGAAGTTGCGGATGTGGCTGAGCTTCAAACGGATGCCGGGGTAAGAATGAGGTCGAACCGGGACAGCCTTTAAATGTAGTATACCTGCGAAGTACCCCCCCGCAGTTGCAGGACCTCAAACTGCAGTTGAACTTACAGCGATGTCTGCTCCACGCGCCGACCAGCTCGACCCTGCAGTCCTCGCCGCCCTCGGCCACCTGGAACTGGTGGCGCGCTGGGCCGTGGACGGATTTATCACGGGGTTGCACCGCTCGCCGAAGAAAGGGTTCAGTGTGGAGTTCGCCGAACACCGTCCGTACATCGCCGGCGACGATCTGCGCTACCTCGATTGGCGAATCGCCGCGCGCGCCGATCGCTGGTTGGTCAAGCAATTCGAGGAAGAGACCAACGCCCGCGCGGTGTTGGTGCTGGATACCAGTAAGTCGATGCAATGGACTGGCGATCCGGCACGACTCACCAAGCTGGCGTATGCCGAACGTCTGATTGCCGCATTCGCGTTGTTGTTGCTCCGTCAACGCGACGCGGTGGGACTCGTGCGTTTCGACGCTGGGCTGCGCAATGTCATTCCGCCCCGTTCGCAGCGCGCGCAGTGGACACGTTTGATTGCCGCGCTCGATGCGCCGGGTGGCGGGGACGCCTCCGATGTTGCCGGTGCGATGATGCAAGCCGGGCGCATCGTGCGTCGCCCAGGATTTGTGGTGGTCGTCTCGGATCTGTTAGTCGATACGATGCCCGTCGCCGATGCGGCGCGGACGCTACGGGCGCGTGGCCACGAGGTTCTGGTGGTGCACGTGATGGATCCGGCGGAACGCGATTTCCCTGAATCGGGAGAAGCGCGCTATCGCGATCCGGAATCGCGCGTGGAAGTTCCCGCGGCACCCGCGGATGTGCGAGCCTCCTACCAGGTCACGGTGCGTGAAGCACTTGAGGAGTGGCGTTCGGAACTCGGACGCGCCGGCGCGCGCTATGCGCTGGCCACGACCGACGAACCCTTTGGCAAAGCCCTGCGATTGTTGGTGGGCATTAACGGCCGCGGAGCGATGATTTGAGCGGTGCGCGCTGATGGCGTTTCTCGCCCCCGCGTTTCTGTTCCTCGCGGCACTCGCTGGGGTCCCGTTACTGGTGCACTTGCTGCGTCGGCGTATTGGACGAACGGTGGATTTTCCGGCCGTACGGTACCTCGCGCGCATGGAACAGCAGCACAGTCGCGAACGCAAGCTGCGCCATCGACTGCTGCTGTTCCTACGCATGCTGGCCGTGCTGGCGCTCGCACTGGCGGTGGCACGGCCAATCGCGCGACTTGCCGGCCTCGGACACACGCCGGTGGCGGTGGCGCTCGTGGTCGACAATTCCATGAGCAGCGGCGCCGTGCAGGACGGTCGCGTCGTGCTCGATGGTCTGCGCAACGCTACGCGTGACGTGCTGCGCGCGCTCACACCCGATGATCGCGCGTGGCTCGTGACGGCCGATGGCCGGGTCATCGGCGGTTCGGCGTCGACGTTGCAGGATGCGCTCGCGGCACTCCATCCACTTGGGGGGCGCGGCGATCTCGCCGCCGCGACGCGGCGCGCCCTTACGCTGGTCCGAAGCGGTGCGCCGCGTGCGCCGGTTGTCGCCGTCATCAGCGATGGTCAGGCGACGACGTGGGCGATGGCCGCCGCCGATACGGGAGCGCCTCGAACGATTGAGGCGGGCGATGTACCGGTGCAACTGTTGATTCGTCAACCCCGCGCGATTCGCAACGCGTCGGTGGTAGACGCGCGCGCTGAGCCGGCGCGATGGACGCCAGCCGGCACCATTTCCTTTGCGCTCGTGACGCCCGACTCGGCCGCGTGGCGCATTGCCCTCGACGGTCGAACGGTGGCCCGAGGTACCGCGTCACCGGCGCCGTTCGACGCGCCGTTCAGACTGTCGCAGAAGCTGGCCAGCACGACGTCTGGTTGGATTCGCGGGAGCGTGGAACTCGATGCGGACGAATTGCGTGGCGATGACGCGCGCTGGTTCGCGGTGCGCGTCGCCGCGCCGCCCATGGTGGCGTCGCGCGTCGAGGCGGGGCCGTTTCTCACCGCAGCACTCGCCACGCTGGTGGAGGAAAAACGCTTGCAGCACGCCACGCCGGGCGCGCTCGGTGCGGTGACGGTGTCGGGCGCCGATGCGCCAGTCACACGCAAGCCGGTATTGCTCACCGCGCCAGCAGACCCCGTGCGGGTTGGCGAGGCCAATCGGACGCTCGCCCGCCTGGGTATTCCGTGGCGGTACGGCGCGATCGCCCGCGATCTCGTGCTGGTCCGAGGCGCACCCACGCTCGATGGCGTACAAGTGCGCGTACGCTATCCGCTCCAGCGATCTCCCGGTGGTGTGGCCGGGGGCGTCACGGATACGATCGCCACGGCCGGTGGCACACCGTGGGCCGTCGCGGGCGACGGGTACGTCGTGGTGGCCTCACCAATCGATCCCGACGCCACTGACCTTCCGCTGCGCGCCGGATTCGTTCCGTGGTTGCTCGAAGCGATATCGCGACGCCTGGGTGATGACGGCCAGATCCTGTCGGCGACGCCGGGCCAGCAGTTAGTCGACCGCGTACTGCGAGGCGCCACAGGATTGGAACGCGTCGATCGCACGGTCCTCCCGATTTCTGGCGATCGCCTGACCGTTCCCAATGAAAGCGGTGTGTATTTTCTTCGGCGACAGGCCGCGCGCATCGGCGCGATTGTCGTGAACCCAGAGCCGCAGGAGTCGGATGGTCGCGCCGAGGCGCGCGGCGATGTTGGCGGTGCGTTCCGCACTCGTGTACGGGGCCGCTTCATCGGCGTCGATTCGTTGGCCAGTCAATGGCGAGGACATACGCTTAATCAAGCGGCGGGCCGTTCGCTGTTGACCCCACTGCTGGCGATCGCGTTGCTGGCGCTCTTCCTCGAGGCGTGGTACTCGCGCGGCGCCCCTGCGGCTCGTCCCGATGATCGCGACCCGCCGGCGTCCGCGCGACGCGCCGCCTGAGTTCACTCGTTACGCACTTCGCAATCCACTGATGGGTCTTCCTCGTCTCCTCGACGCCGTCGAGGCATTGCCGGCCTTTGCTCGCGTCCTTCGCGCACTGCCAGGTCCGGGCGCATCACTGCGCATTGGCGGCCTGGCGGGTAGTAGTGATGCGGTATTTGTCGCCGCACTCGCGCGCGCGATGCCGCAACGTCTCGTGGTCGTCGTGGCCGATCAGGTGAGTGAGGCGGAACGTTGGCTCGCCGATCTGCAAGCGCTCGTCGATGATGTTCCGGTGGCGCTCTATCCACCGCGTGAAGGGTTTGGCGAGATCGAGCCGCACGCGGAAGTCGCCGGCGAGCGGGTGGAGACTCTCGAACAGCTGGGTCAAAGCGGCGTTCGTCTGTTGCTCACCACGGCCCGCGCCGTGCTCGAGCAAACGTTGCTGCCACGCGCGCTCGCCGGCGCGCGACTGGAGGTGCGAAAGGGCGATGTGCGTCGTCCGGAGGAGCTGGCCGCGCATCTGGAATCGATTGGCTTCGAGCGCGTCACGATGGTCGAAGACGTGGCGCAGTTCTCCGTGCGCGGCGGCATTTTCGATATCTATTCGTTCGGCATGGCGGAACCCGTTCGCCTGGAGTTCTGGGGCGACGATATTGTGGAACTGCGGCATTTCGATCTGAATACGCAGCGCAGCACGCGCGACGCCGAACTGGCACTGATCTTGCCCGTGGACGGCAGGGTGCAGGATGCATCGGGTTCCATCGAACGGGTGACGCTGCCCGAGCTGTGGCCGCCCGATGCTATTGTGATCATGCCGAACGGCAGCACGGTGTTGCCGGAGCTTGTGCGCACGTGGGATGAGGCCGAGCATCACATTGAACTGGCGCGCCGACGGGGCGAGCCGTTCGTCTCACGCGCCTCGCTGTTCGTGCCACCCCCGCTCATGGCGTCGCGACTGGCGCGATTCGGCACGCTGCGTCTGGCCCCACCACCGCAGCGCGCGGCGGGTGCGTCCAGTGCAGATGTGCAGCCCGCTGGGCCCGACCCCGATATCGCGTTCCCGATTCGTCCGCCGGAAACCATCTCGCGCGATCTGCGCGTGTTGCGGCGGTTGCAGCGTGACGGATTGCACACCGTCATCCTGTGCGACAATGCGGGGCAAGCGGAACGCCTTGATGAACTCCTTGCCGAAGACGGACCCATCGTGGCCTCACTCACGATTGGCGTGCTGGGCGGCGGCTTCATCGTGCCCAATGTGGTCCGGGTGCTTACGGATCACGAGATTTTTCGTCGCGATCGTCGGCTCCGGAGAACGCGAAAGTACACCACCGGTTCGGCGCTGGACGCGCTGGGCGCGCTCAAGGCCGGTGACTATGTCGTGCATCTCGAACATGGCATTGGTATTTATCGCGGCATCGAGAAAATCTTCTTCCGCGAAAGTACGATCGAAGCGGTGGTCATTGAGTACGAAGGCGGCGATCGGTTGAACGTGCCCCTGTACCGGATCGACCAGATCGAGCGGTACCGGAGCGCGCACGATGTCTCCGCCGACGCGCCCGCGCCAAGGCTTCACAAGTTGGGCGGGAATCGCTGGAAGCAGCAGCGCGAGAAGACGCGCATCGCCATTCTCGAGATGACGCAGGAACTGCTGGACCTGTACGCCCGACGAAAAATCAGTACGCGTCCGCCACATGCCGTTGATGGGGCGTGGCAGCGACAGCTGGAAAGTTCATTTCTGTTCGAAGATACGCCCGACCAGCGCAAGGCCACCACCGACGTCAAGCGTGACCTTGAAAGTGATCGGCCCATGGACCGTCTGCTGGTCGGTGATGTCGGCTATGGCAAGACCGAGATTGCTATTCGCGCCGCCTTCAAGGCGGTGCAAAGCGGACGACAGGTGGCGGTGTTAGTGCCCACGACGATTCTGGCGGAACAGCACGCGCGCAGTTTTGGTGACCGACTGGCAGACTTCCCGGTCACGATCGAAGTGATGAGCCGCTTCCAGACGGCCAAGGAACAGGCGGTGGTCGTGGACAAGCTGCGGAAGAAGCAAGTCGACATCGTGATCGGAACGCACCGACTCCTGAGTGCCGATGTGCAGTTCGCCGATCTGGGGCTGATCGTCGTCGATGAGGAACACCGCTTTGGTGTGAAGCACAAGGAACGGCTCAAGCAACTCAAGCTGGAGACCGACGTGCTCACGCTCACCGCGACACCCATTCCGCGCACCCTGCACCAATCCCTGGCCGGTCTGCGGGACCTCACGATCATGCAGACGCCGCCGCGCGACCGGTCACCCGTGCTCACGTTCGTGGAACCATGGGACGACGCGCTGATCGAAGAAGCGGTCTCGCGCGAACTCGATCGCGGTGGTCAGGTGTTTTTCGTGCATAATCGCGTCGAAACGATTCAAGCCATTGCCGACCATATCCAGCGCTTGGTCCCGCGCGCTACAGTCGAAGTCGGCCACGGGCAAATGCGGGAGCGTGACCTGGAGTCGGTGATGAGCCGCTTTGTCGAAGGGGAGGTGGATATTCTCGTCTCCACACTCATTGTCGAAAGCGGGCTTGATGTCCCCAACGCCAACACCATGCTGGTCAACCGGGCCGACCACCTGGGACTCGCGCAGCTGTATCAGTTGCGCGGCCGGGTGGGGCGCTCGCACCGACGCGCCTATTGCTACCTTTTGGTGCCCGACCGCATTGACGACGAAGCCGAGCGACGGCTGTCGGTGCTCGAGCATCACACCGAGCTCGGATCAGGTTACCGGATCGCCCTCAAGGACCTCGAGATGCGCGGCGCCGGGAACTTGCTGGGTCCGGAGCAGTCGGGTTTCGTGCATTCCGTGGGCTTCGACCTGTACCTCCGGCTGCTCGACGAGACGGTGCGACAGCTGTCCGACGCGGACGGTCCGAAGGCGTGGATCCCGGCCGACGTGTCCCTCGATTTCCCGTCCTATCTCCCGGATGACTACATCATCTCGCAGGATGCGAAGTTGGACGTCTACCGGCGACTGACCGCCCTCCGGGCCTCCAAGGACATCGAAGCGCTGCAGGCGGAGGTCCGCGACCGCTTCGGACCGCTCCCGCCGTCGGCTCAGGCTCTGTTTGGCAGCACGATGCTGCGCGTCCTCGGCGCCGCCCTGGGTATCGACGGGGTGCTTGTGCGCGCCTCCGAGGCCCGTGTTAGTTTCAGGGCTGACGCTATTCCGCGCCTCAAAGGGCTGTCGTCGGCTTTCCACGGTGTCCAGTTCCAAGTGGATGTCCGTCGGACGCAGCCGTTGGCACTGAAGCTGACCCGACTGGGTGGCGCGGAAATGCTCGAGGGCCTGGTGCGCGCATTGCGGGCGCTGGTGCCTTGAGTTCAAACAACCTTATTCTCCGGTCCCGGAGTTCGACTCGATGACATCGTATCGTTTGCCAGCTCTTGCCGCCGTCGCTTTCGCCATTGCCTGTGGCGCCTCCAATCCCGATGTCGCCGCCAAGGTTGGCGGACAACAGCTCTCCGTCACGCGACTGGCGGACATTCTCGGCAACTCCCAGGCGCCTCTGGAAAAAGACGTCGCGCGTTCGATTGCCGATCTCTGGGTCAACTACCAGCTGATCGGAACCGCCGCGGCAAAGGGTGATTCCCTGAGCGACAAGAAAACCATGGACGATGCGTTGTGGTCGAGCATCGAGAACATGCGCGTCAAGAAGTTCTATGACACGTATCAGAAAACGTGGGACACCGTGAAGATGGGCAGCGATGAAGAGCGCTTCAATGCCGGCGAAGCGATGGCGGCCCGACACATCCTGGTGAAGGTCGAGCCGACGGCCACGCCAGAGCAGAAGGCCGCAGCCCGCAAGAAAGCGGAAGCGATCCGTGCCGAAGCGACGGTGGCGAACTTCGTGAAGTTGACGGCCAAGAGCGACGAGCCCGGTGCCGCCGAACGTGGGGGCGATTTGGGTCTGTTCGGCAAGGCCGCGATGGTCCCGGAATTCGAAAAGTGCGTCATGGCCGTCAAGCCTGGCGAGATCACCCCGGTCTGCGAGACGTCGTTCGGTTACCACGTCATCCTGCGCTCGACGTTTGCCGAAGTGAAGGACAAGTTCACGCCGGCCGCGAAGCAGCGAAATGTCGCGATTGCCGACAGCGTGTACCTCGCTGCGACTGAAAAGGCCGCGAAGGTGGAACTCGCCAGTGGTGCGGCTATTACGGCGAAGGCCATCGCCCGGAACTCGCTGGGCTACGCGAAGGACAAAAAGGCCATCGCCACGTACAAAGGGGGCGAGCTCACCGCGTCCGAGTTCGCCGATTGGTTGGCCGCCTATCCGCCGCAGTCGCAAGTGCGTCCGCAGCTCATTGGCGCCCCCGATTCGCTGGTGGTGAAGTTTGTGCACCAGATTGTCCGCAACGAGCTGATGCTGCGCGCAGCCGACAGCACCAAGATGACGGTTGACACAGCGGAAATGGCCAACCTGTACCTGAACTTCAAGAACGCCGTCACGCAAACGTGGACCGCACTCGGCATCGAGCCAACCAAACTCGCCGACAGTGCCAAGACGGTTGGTGACAAAACCAAGATTGCTGCGGCACGCATCGAGACGTTCTTCGACAAGCTGGTGAAGAGCGAGGCGCAGTTCGTCGAAGTGCCGTATCCTGTCGCGCGCGCACTGCAGCACAAGTACGGTTACTCCGTGAACGACGCGGGACTCGACAAAGTGGTCGAGCGCGCCAAGTCGGTTCGTGCGACGGCCGATTCGCTGAAGGCACAGCAGGGCCTGCCGCCC
>JANLVM010000437.1:0-2350 GCA_031364015.1 Gemmatimonadaceae bacterium | reverse complement strand
CGAAGGGCCCTTGTGGTTCCACTACCAGATGTCAAAGTCTCCCGTGCATCCGCGCGCGCTCCTGCACGCGGCGCAGTACCGGGACGTGGTGCAGACCGACAGCGCGGCGGGGCTCACACGCTCGGGCCCCCCGAGCAGATCACGCCCCTTGGCTGCTGGGCGCATGCGCGGCGCCATGTCGCGGAGGCTGTGCGGCTCGGCGAGCCGCGCGTGGCCCCCTATCTGTCCCGGGTGGATCGGCTCTTCCGGCTCGACACCCGCGCGCCCACCGGGATCCTGCCGCTCCCGCCCAGGAATGCGCTCGCGGTCGCGTTGGGCTACCTGCTCGGGCCGCGCGCCTCGCTCAAGCGGTGCGTGACGACCCCGGACGCGTATCTCGACAACAATGCCGCCGAGAACGCGATCCGCCCGCTGAAACAAAGGGTCAAGTATGTACAGCGCGCAGTTAGCCGATTTCGAGGGTCGTGACACGTCGCCCGCCACAATCACCAGTCTTGAACTGTGCCATGAAGGAGGGCCGGACGACAGAGACGCTGGAATAGGCACGGGTCGATGGTACCGCGCGTCCCGCGCTAAAGAGCGCGAACAGTCATGAAAAACGACGACGCCCGCCCGCGCTAATTCAGGTACTCTGTGCGGAGACGACGCCACAGTGTGGCGGGGCGTCGGCGGTTTTCGGCGTCATTAGTGCGTCAGAATGGCCCAAACAGGCAGTTGCGGGAGTGGCATGGCTCTCGCGGCGCACTGCAACGGGGGGCGGGCTCGGATGAGGTCGCCGACCGTTGCAGCGCACTCACCACGCCGTTCCTCTCGAAAAAGGCAATCCGGTCGCGAGGCCGGTGCGCAACGCCATGGGTCTCCGTGAGACTGCCAGGCCGCCGACAGAGGGTTGTAGGCTCGTGTATGTCACGTAGTCGAATTCCTCGGAGGTCTTCCATGACACGCATTCTCGTTCTTGCCGTTGCCTTGCTTCTTATCGTTTCATGCGAGGACGCACCGGGCCCCACCGCGCAAGCCCCCACCGCGCCGGTCGCGGTGGTGGTTCCTATCATCGATGCGCGGGCCATCCTGAGCCAGGCCGCGGCGCAGAAGCGCACGCGCGTTTGCACGTCGTACCTGCGTGAACGCAGCAAGCTGCAGGTCTCGCTCGCCCGTACCCCCAACGACACCACCGTTCAGCGCAAGGCCGTCGCTCTCGCGTCGATCATCACCGACGCCTGCAACTAAAGGAGAGCACCATGCGCACAATCCTCACGCGCGCCGCGGCCATATTCGCCGCGGCGGTGGCGCTCGCCGCCACGCCCAGCCAGAGCGCCCAGGCCCAGAAGGCTCTCGTCTACTGCCCGGTTGGCATCGACGAAACCGGATGCACCGCCATCGTGAATGCCATTTCCACCCGCTACCTCGGCGGTGTGGACAAGGGATGGGATGGCACGAATGGAACTGTGGATCTCGCCACGGTGGACGTGGGACGCTACAGCGTCTTCGTCGTTCCGTCGCTCGCCGACGATTCGACCGAGAGTCCCTACGCCAAACTGCGTAATGCAGCCATCGCGCAGCGGTTGGACAACTTCCTCACCGGGCGCATCGTGCTCTGGTCGGGTACTCCCGACCAGGGGAGTGCGAGCCGGACGGAGAAGGACGCGCTGCTCGTGAACTTTGTAGCGTGGGCAGACGCGAACTACGCGACCGTGCGCGGGCCCGGGTTGGTGGTGTTGCAGGATCAGTCGGAAAACAGTGCGTCACGCTATGGCTGGGTGGCCGGACTGGTGGGCATCCACGTCGTCGCCGACGCGGCGACAAGCAGCTATGCCGGTGTGCGCACGCTCGACGCCGCCGGCGGGACCCTCATGTCGTATGCGGGGGGCCAGTTCGCGTTCACCAACATGGCGTCGTACGGGTTCTATCTCCCGGCCGGGGCGGCGGGGATTTCGCTCAGTGCCGTGGGCCAGACGGGGACCAGCACCGGTGGGCAGGTGGTGCTGATCACGTCGCCTGGTGGGAATACAGGGACGGCTGTCGTGCGGACCGATCGGGATGATTACGCGCCTGGGGACACGGTGACGATGACCGGGACCGGGTGGCAGGCGGGGGAGCAGATCACGATCACGTTGCACGAGGACCCGCTGACGCACGGCGACCGTACGCTGGCGGCGAGGGCGGATGCGAGCGGGAAGTGGGTGAACAAGGACTTTGTGCCGGAGCTGCATGACGTCGGTGTTCGGTTTGTGCTCACCGCGTTAGGCAGCTCGGGGGTGCGGGCGCAGACGACGTTTACGGATAGTCGGACCGTGAATGGCGTGACATTGAATGGCGGAGCCACCGTCACGGTAAGCCCTGGTGAGAGCAT
>JANLVM010000430.1:0-3725 GCA_031364015.1 Gemmatimonadaceae bacterium | reverse complement strand
TGCTCCTGGCATCGTACGAGCCAACCCTTACGCGCATTGCGCCGACAATCGGCACCGCGTGCCGAGATTGCGAGTATCGCGTGCCGCGATCGCCCGTCGGTTCAGGGCAGCTGAACGGATTCGCCGAGTGCTGGGGAGATTTGGCTGCGGTGGAGCCGTCCATCCTGGAGCTGCATCAGGTCTCACGACTGCGCGGCGCAGATGCGCTGATTGTCGGCGGAGCCGCTGGCCTCCTCGATATCCCAAACGACGTCGTAAGCGCGCTGCGAGACGGCGGCGTCATCGCGTCCAGGCAGGCGCTCCAGATTGACCACACCAGAAGCGGACAACCGTTTGTCGGCAACGGACTCAGGCCAGCGTTGAAGCGTGCTGTGTATCCGCTGTACTTCCTCGACTTCGAGGCGGCGCGAACTGCGGTGCCGTTTCACGCCGGCATGCGTCCGTACGGACTGCTCGCGTTTCAGTGGAGCTGTCATGTCCTTGATGCACCCGGTGCACCGCTGCGCCATCTGGAATGGATCAACAGCGACCGGTCGTGGCCCAACGCAGCATTTGCGCGCTCAGTGGCCCGCGCCATCGGGTCTTCGGGGACGGTGCTCACGTGGTCGCCGTTTGAATCGAGCATCCTCAAGACGGTTCGCGACGAACTGACCGAACGCGGTCTTCTGGATGCTGAGCTTGCGCGGCTCTTGGCACTCGTCGACGGCACCGAGTCTGGTTCCAGTGCGCGCGTCCTCGATATGCATCGCCTGGCCGCCACGGAGTACTTCCACGTTGGGATGGGCGGCCGCACGAGTATCAAGGTCGTGCTCGACGCACTCTGGCGATCGGATGCCGACATGCGTTCACAGTTCTTTGCGCTGACCGGTAAGCGCGGTGATCCGGAGACGGGACCGTACGCGGCACTCGAACCGCTGGTGATTGCGGGCGTCGAACAGGAAGTGGCCGAGGGGACCGGAGCGATCCGTGCGTATGAAGCGCTGATGTTCGGGGCGGAGCGGCGCAGTTCCGCCGCCCATTTGTGCAGCCACGTGTCAAGGCACCTTGAAATAGCGCCGCTTTGGGTCTTGCGGACCGGTACCAATCTCGCGCACGAGCCCCTGGTCCACGAGTCGCGCGAGCCGAGTGCGTGTTGCGCGCGGCGTAAGGCTGATTGCCTTCGCGATCTCGCTCGTGGAGCGACCGTCCGAGTTCGTCAAGGCATCCATGATCGCTCGGTCAGTGGCTTCAAGCGAGAGTACACCCAGGCGTTTGGTGAAGAGTGTTACGCGGAACCTGAGGGCTACTTCCTCGAACTGCGGGGATGCCAGGCCTGCTTCGCGGCAGGCGGCCACGATGCGCTGGACGCCGCTCCCCCATTGCTCTATGAGCCCGAGTTCGTGGAAAACGCGGCCAATGACGCGATTGCGGAGTTTGGAAACACCACGCACGAGGTCCTCGACGGTGAGGCCAAAGGGCAGCAGCCCCGGGTTCTCGATCTCGATTCGATCGTCGAAGATAGCAATGCGGATCGGAGCGCCACGTTGAGAATAGTCTGCGTGCGCCACGGCGTTAATCACCGCCTCGCGGACTGCCACCGGTGGCACGTTCCAGCGCTCCTTGCGCCGAACGGGTCCTATATCGGCGCCACGGTGCGCGTGCTTTTCTACGAATGAGATTGCGTCGTTTATGGCGGCGATGGGGTGCGAACGAAGCTCGACGTGGTCGAGGATCGTGCTCTTATCCGCCCCTTTGAATCGCCCGGCCTGAATCCATGCATCGGGAAACCATCTCTCGCGTTCGTGGCCGAAGAGAAGCAGTCCGCCGTTCGTGGGCACCTGCCGCCCTTGATAGTCCGTAGTGAGTCGAAGTATCGCCAAGTCGCGACGATGCAGAGTGCGAACTGGCGCGAACGACTCGGAAGCCACTCGGAAGTCGAGCGCTTCCGAGTCGACGTCGAGCATTGGCTGCTCGTCGAAGGTTTCGCCGCGAACCAGACGCCGGAGTTCCTGAATAAGCTCAGCGTCCGCACGGCGGTTGGTCGAGCCAACCCGCACGTAGGTGCCGCGCTCCGCGCCCTCCTTGGCGAGATGGTGTGGGCGTGTCTGGCTTGGATGTACCTGAACCGCGACCACGTGCGACCGCCGCCAAGGCAGGATCTCGATATTGGGGATCAGACGCGGTGAAATCGAATCACTGATCAGGCTGGCCAAGCGTTCCTCCATTTGGAGGGGGTCGGCGACGCCGCGGACGTGTCGCGTTCGGTCCTCGACGCCGACCAGAAGCGCGCCGCCGGCCGTGTTTGCAAACGCCACGATCGACTTGAGTGCGCCCTCCGGTGAGGAGAGAGCCTCCGCTTCGCGTAGCGCGCGTCAGGGCGAAACGCTTGGCGAAGCGCGCAGGAATTTGCGGGAAGCCGTCGAGCTGATCATCGAAAGCAACCGTGCGCTCGCACAAGACGATGCTGTCGGCGCCGATGTGATCCGGGAGCCGCTGAACCTTTCGGCATAAGTAGGACGGGCGGGGCAATGAAGCGCGTTGATACGCGGTCGGCCGCTACACCAGTGCCGCCAAACCATGCTTCTTCGCAATCGACAGCAACTTGAGCGCCATTCCGCTCGGGCGCTTGGCTCCTGTCTCCCATTTCTCAATGGTGCTTTCACTGGTGTTCAGATAGCGCGCGAAAACCGGTTGACTCACGTTCAACGATTCGCGCAACCGCTTGATCTGTTTTGGAGGGAGGGGTGCCGGCGCGGTCAGGCACGCATCATCGAACGTCCGCATCGTCGCCTTATCGATGGCACCCACTCGAGCAAGCGCGGTTGCCGACGCGTGAATCGCTTCGAATGCATCACTTCTGAACCTTGATTTCCGAGTCATGACAGATCTCCGTCCAATCGCCGTTGGTGAGCATCGCAGCAATCGCCGTTTCTTGCAGCGTCGCGTAGACAGCCGCCAGCTGCCTGAATCCTGCCAGCTCCGCGTCTGAGATGCCCTCTCGGTTCTGCTTCGAGAACAGGAACTCGTAGACCCATCGCCTGTCACCTTTCGCGAGAATGATCGCTCGCTCGCGGTTCTGCCCCAATCGCTTCTTCCAAACGCCCCCGCCAAGACTGTCCGCCTGCCCGCGCATGACCTCGCCAATCGCCACGCAGAGCGCGACATCGGTGATGCGGACCCTTCGCGCCGCTCTCGTGAACCCCTTGGTCTTGAACACCCGAGGCGTCCTCCGTGGTGCTGGTGCCTGATTCATAACAATAGCACTGGGTGCTATCGTTTGACAACCTTTCGCGTGACCAGATCTCGTGCTTTTCATGGTGCACGAAGCTGTTGCCAGCCGTCATCGCGGCGTCATCGTCCCGGGGTATTTTGCTACCCACGCTGCAACGGACCACTCCCTCCAAACCTTCCAAAGACATATGGAGTCTCGACGACGATGCGACACATGTGCCCGGCTACTATGTGCGACGTGGTCTCAACGGCGACGGCTGGTTCATGCTGCGCGATATTCGCGCGATATTCGCGCGCTGGTGCGCCACGACCTTGAAGGTGTGGCCGCCGCCACGCGCCTTTGCCCGACGCCCTACGATGCGTATCTTTCAAGGATTGTCGATCGTTTCCTCCACTGGTGCTTGCATGCAGAACAACGCGCAGCTCGTCACGCTTCTGCTCAAAAAGGCGTACAAAGAGGGTGATTTTCTGCTGTCCTCAGGCGCGCGCAGCGACTTCTATCTCGACGCGAAGCA
>JANLVM010000423.1:0-2059 GCA_031364015.1 Gemmatimonadaceae bacterium | reverse complement strand
CCGTGTGGTCGCACAGTGGACGCGAGCTGTTCTACGTCAATAGCGCGGACCAGCTCTGGTCGGCCACCATCGCGGCGCAGCCCGCGTTCTCGGTGCGCGAGCGGAAGAAACTCTTTGCGCTCCCGGCCGACGTGCGCCCGTCGCCGTCCTCGGCGCGTTTCGATGTCGCGCCAGGGGATGATCGGTTTCTGATGATCCGCACGATCGCCGATGCGTCGGGAGCGGCCGGTCGGGCGAGGGTGGTGCTCGTGACGAACTTTCTCGAAGAGTTGAAGCGGAAGGCGGAGGCGAAGCAATGAGCGGCCAGACCGACCGTTCGAACACCCTTGGACGGTCGCTCGCGCATCGAGCGATATCCGGCGTCGTGCACAGCGCGTTTACACAGTTCGAAGTTCGCGCGAACTCTACGGTCCGAGCAGCGCGGCCGGTACAATACCGATACCATCCGCGCGGCGATATGCCGCTGGGCCCGTGGTCACAACGATCGCGTCGGCGAGTTCGTCCCCGAGTTCCCTACGCAGCCAGTGCAAATGTTTCACATCGTCGTCGTTGACCGTCGCCGACAACTTCACTTCGATCGCCACGATGCGATGGTCTGGCGCGCGCACAATGAGATCCACCTCCTGTCGGCCGCGTGCGGTCCGCAGATGGTGCACGCTCGATTCCGCACTCTGCGCATACACGCGGATGCTCTGCGTGACGAGCGACTCGAACAACGCGCCGAGCAGTCCGCCTGACGGACCGCGCGCGCTTGTCGCGATGCCCCGCAGCATCGCGTCGCGCGTCGCGCCAAGGAGACGTGCGGCGAGTGCTGGGTCGACCAAATGATGCTTGGGTGCGTGCGTCAGTTCGGCAATGACATTGTGCGTTGGCAGCCAGGCCGGGAGCGCGTCAAGCACCCACAGTCGCGTCAAGACATCACGATAGACTTCGCTGGACGTCTTGGCGGGTTTCTCGGCGCGGTCGCCGGTGGCCGCATCACGGATGGTTTCCAGTGCGGCGACGGTCGAAGTAGCCGCCGCATACGCGCGTAGCCAGTGTGTGAGTTGCGCCGGCCGACGAACCGAATGCCCGGCTTCCGCGAAATCCTGATCGACGATGCGGGCTAAGTAGCCGTCCAGCTGTGCGGCTCGTGTCCGACCCGTCCGCCGTCGGATGGCTGGGAAACCTGAGGCGACGATTTCTTCGGCATAGTCCGCAAGCTGCACGGATGTTGTGCCTCCCAGGCTGTGCCGAGCGCCGCTGAGGAGTGTGCGTAGACTCACCGTCGGCACCTCGACGCCGCGCTCGACCAGCGAGAGCGGGAGCATACGCACGCGAAGAATTCGGCCAGCGCCACTGTGGGTTGGCGGTGTCGCCAGTGCGGTCGAGCCGGTCAGCAGAAATTGCCCCCCGCGGTCGTCTGCGTCGACCGCACGACGCACGGCGTCCCAGAGTGCGGGCAGGCGTTGCCACTCATCGAGCAACACGGGTGGTGGACGTCGAATGACGGCACCGATGTCGGCCGCCGCGATATCGCGCTGCACGGGATCGTCGAGCGCGACCACGGTGGCGGCGCGCCGGATTGCGGTGGCCGTCTTGCCAACCCCTTTGGCACCCTCGATGGCGACCGCGGCCGCTTGAGTCAGCAGCTCGTCGAGTTCGGTGTCGACGATGCGTGGCGCGTATGGGGTCACGGTGGCAGGCAAAAGTTGATGAGGGCCAAGATCCAGCGATGGCTCCGGTCTCTGCTGGATGTCACGTCAATAATAGTCGTTTACGGCGAATTCTACAAGTCGTTCTCGGCGTGATCTACGAGTCTAATACGGCAGAGTTTAAGCAGTCTTCTACGGCACGGAGTGCCAAAGGACGGACCAGAAACCGCAGGTTGCAGTCGCGACGCCAGCCAACGAACAGTCCGGGCAGTTGGCGCAGTTGGTCGAGACCGAGCTGTTGTGTAGCGCGGTCAGCGGCCGGGAGTAGGGTCACCGTGATGAAGACGCACGAGGGGCTCCGCGAATGAACCTCACTGAGTGTACTTCTCGGCCAACCGCGAGTCACTCATCTACGCGGAACACCG
>JANLVM010000395.1:0-1534 GCA_031364015.1 Gemmatimonadaceae bacterium | reverse complement strand
CGAAGCTCGCCAGGGCGTCGGTCAGTACACCGCTTGATGTCAGACCACGATCGGTAACCAGTAGCACACGCCGCATCCCGAGCTCGTGGGCGAATTGCGCGAGGCGGGAGGATGCCCCGTCTTCGCAGACGATGCGCCGCGTGGTTTCGAATGAGAAGTCGGTCACACTGTGAAATTGAGGCACCTGCAAGGAGGTCGGTAGTGCTCTACAGGACAATCGACCCCGCGGCGCAACCGTGCGTCATTCCGTCTTATGTTTCTGCCATGTCTCGACTCGACGCCGTTCGCTGAGATGCCGTCATCCCTGACGATGCGCGCCGGCCCTCGCGCACTCGCCCTCATTCGCGAGCGTGGCCTTCGCCTCGAAGATGTCGACATCATTCCCGGCGCATCGGGCGGTGCCAAGTGGCTGGCGATCGCCGGGCTCGATCGTTATCTGTTCGGCACGTTTCTACGGTCCGTTCCGGTGGGCTCAACGACGCCGTCTCGAACGCGCCCACTGCACTGCATTGGTTCGTCCATAGGCAGCTGGCGCATGGCCTGTTTGGCGCAGCACGAACCGGTCGCTGCGTTGGCCCGCGGTCATCACGCGTACATCTACGGGCAGCGGTACTCCAATAAACCCGGGCCGCACGAAGTGACGACGGTCCTCACCCGGTGCCTTGACGACATTCTGGGCGACACCGGCGTAGAGGAAATTCTCTCGCATCCCTTTGCGCGTCTGCACGTCATCACGTCGCGAGGTCGCGGACTCGCCGCGAGCCAACGGCGTCTGGCCCTCGCCACGTCCATCGCCATCGCGGTCACGGCGAACGTCGTACAGCGACGCTCACTGTCGCTGCAGTTCCGTCGCACGGTCTTTCACGGGGCTGGCGACACGACGCCGTTCGCGCACCTGCGCGACTTGCCCACCGTGCACCTCACCCTGACGCCCGGTAACCTGCGCGATGCCCTCATCGCGTCGGGGTCGATACCACTGCTGGTGGAAGGCGCGCGCATTGCTGGCAGACCTGGCGAGCTGCACTGGGATGGCGGCGTGCTGGACTACCATCTCGATCTGGACTTCGGACCGGGCGACGGGCTCGTCCTCTATCCGCACTTCTACTCGCACATCGTACCGGGATGGTTTGACAAGTCGCTGCCGTGGCGACGCGCGCGAGCGAAAAACTTCGACCGCGCGCTGCTCATCGCGCCGAGTGCGGCGTTCGTGGCGTCTCTGCCAGGTGCAAAGATCCCCGATCGCCGTGATTTCTACACGTTTCCGCCGGCGGTGCGTGAGCGGCGATGGCAGGCCGTACTCGATGCTTCGGAGCGATTGGGAGAAGAGCTGCACGAGCTCCTCATCACGGGCACGCTCGCTGAACGCGTGATGCGGTGGTAAGGGCGCGGGAGCTGCCGATTCGCGCCGTGGTGCCGGACGATGTGCGACGCACAACTGCGCTATCAGGGTGAAAATGCAAGAGCGATCAGCGAGACGCTTCACCGATCGCTCATTGCCATTTTGCCCTGATGGCGTAGTTGCCGTTCTGTCCGA
>JANLVM010000369.1:0-2711 GCA_031364015.1 Gemmatimonadaceae bacterium | reverse complement strand
GGATCGAAGTACGGTCCGGCTTCGGAAGGTGCCGTTGCCGTTATGGCCGTCGTCGGCACGACCCACAAATTCACGGCCTCTCCGCGCCGCGCGTACACGTCGCGGGCATTCTGCAGCGCCTGTTCGGCCTCGGTGGCGTGGACGCTCCCGGCATGCTCGAACGGTTTCCCATGCGCGCCCTGTGTGAATACTTCCCACAGCGGCCACTGCCCGTCGATCCCTTTCTCGGACACTACGCCGCCTCGGTTGCGCGCTGGTCACGCTTCGCCGCATGCGCGCTCGCCGCGGCCCGTACCCACTCGCCGTCGATATGTGCCGCACGCCGCGCGTCGAGTCGCTCGCGATTGCACGGACCATTGCCCGCGACCACGTCGAAGAACTCCGTCCAATCGATGGGGCCAAACTCCCAGTTCTCCGTCGCTTCGTCGTAATGGAGATCCGGATCGGGAAGCGTCAAACCAATCGCCTGAGCCTGCGGTACGGTGAGATTCACAAAACGTTGCCGCAATTCGTCATTCGTCTTGCGCTTGACGCGCCAGCGCAGCAACTCGGCCGAGTTGGGCGAATTGGCGTCGCTGGGCCCAAACATCATCAACGATGGCCACCAGAAACGGTTCACGGCGTCCTGCACCATGGCCCGCTGGGCCGATGTGCCGTTGGCCAGAGTGGTACAAATCTCGTAGCCCTGGCGCTTGTGAAAGTTCTCTTCCTTGCAAATGCGGATCATCGCGCGAGCGTACGGACCGTACGACGCCTTCGCGAGCACCGTTTGGTTGACGATGGCGGCGCCATCCACCAGCCAACCGATGACGCCCATGTCCGCCCACGAAAGCGTCGGATAGTTGAAAATGCTGGAGTACTTCGCGCGACCGTCGTGTAACTGGTCCACCAGCTCGTGTCGATCGACGCCCAAGGTTTCGGTGCCACAGTAGATGTACAACCCATGGCCCGCTTCATCCTGCACTTTGGCAATGAGCGACAGCTTGCGCCGCAGACTTGGTGCACGCGTAATCCAGTTCCCTTCGGGCAGCATGCCGACAATCTCGGAGTGCGCGTGCTGCGACATCATCCGCGTGAGCTGTTTGCGGTAGCGCTCGGGCATCCAATCCTTGGGCTCGATGCTCTCGCCGGCGGCGATGCGGGCTTCGAAGACGGCAACCAGCGCCGGGTCTTCCACGGGGGCGGCCAATTTCTGATCCATACGGTGAAATCTAAAGGCCCTGCAATGTGACGGGAGGCGGTGGACGAACGTTTTGCGCCTTACTTTATCCGGTATGTCGAACCCAACCCAACCCCTCGTCGCACCGGTCATCACCAACGTCGGCGGTGGGACCATACGCACCGAGGTGTCCGCTGGCATCGGGCGAATCGAGTTTCATCACCCCAAAGGGAATTCACTGCCGGGCGCTCTGCTTCGAGAGTTGGCCAGCGCCGTCACGCGAATGAGCGACCATCCTGAGGTTCGAGTGCTGTTGCTCTCGAGCGGAGGGTCCGGCCCGTTTTGCGCTGGCGCGTCCTTCGACGAGCTCGCCGCCATTTCGAATGTGACCGAGGGCCAGGAATTTTTCAGTGGCTTCTCGCGCGTGATTTTGGCCATGATCCGGAGCGCCAAGTTCGTTGTGACACGGGTGCACGGACGGGCGGCTGGCGGCGCCGTTGGTCTCATCGCCGCGTCTGACCTTTCGTTCGCGGTCAGTAGCGCGTCCGCAAAGCTGAGTGAACTGGCTATCGGAATCGGCCCGTTCGTCGTCGGACCCGTCATCGAACGAAAAATTGGACTCGCCGCATTTAGCGCGATGGCCGTCGATGCCGATTGGCGTGATGCCATATGGGGCGAGCGACACGGACTCTACGCACACCTGTTCGACGATGCCAAGGCGATGGACACGGCGCTTGAGACGGAACTGACCAAGTTGGCGACGTACAATCCCGAGGCGATGTCGCAGTTGAAACGCGTCTTCTGGGCGGGAACGGAATCTTGGGACACGTTGCTCGCCGAGCGCGCCCAGATGAGCGGGACCCTGGTACTCTCGGAGTTCACGCGAGCGGCGATCACCACGTTCAAGGGGCGATGATCATGTTCAGAAGCCTGCGAGTTCCCGAGCGATTGTTCGCGCTTTCGATGTGGCTCATCTCGATTGTCTTCGCAGGTTTTCTGATCGGGTTAGGTGGCAAGATCGTCGGCGACTTACCCGGCGTCGATCAGAGCGTCTCGATCGAGGAGTTCGTAGATCCCGCGCAGAACGCCATCCTGCGGGTGGCCTCGGATTCGCTCACACGAGTCCAACGGACAGCGCAGGATGCGAAGGAGCGCGCCGATCAGCAGCTCACCGTAGCGCGCAACGCGTACGTGTCGCAGCGTGAGGCGTTCGACAACTGGATCGCGACGCGAACGGCAACAACCGATCCAGCGCAGGATCCGGAAGTGCTTGCCCGCACGCGAGCGCTGGACGCCCTCAAGCAAAGCGAGCGTCGTGCCGAGGAACAGGTTGAGGCATTCAGCACCACATTGCTCGCGGCCAATCAGGCGGAAACCGCGAATCGCGAGGCCTTCAGCGAACTGCGATCGGCCGCGGACAGCCGCTATCAGCGCGCCCGTTTCGTCCAGGAGCTGCGGGTGTTTGGTATTCGCCTGGCCCTCACGCTCCCACTACTGGTCGTCGCGGGCTGGCTCATCGCTCGCAAGCGAAAGAGTGAGTACTGGCCCTTGG
>JANLVM010000361.1:0-4897 GCA_031364015.1 Gemmatimonadaceae bacterium | reverse complement strand
CCGCTTCAATCGCGGCGTTGAGTGCCAACAGATTGGTTTGCGTCGCGATCTCCGAGATGACCCCCACGAAGTCATCGATCACGGCCGTGGCATCACGCAACGCGGTCATCTCCACGCGCGACTCGAGCACCGATTCGCGGGCACCGAGCAATGTGTCGATCGCCACCTGCACCTGATCGCGGGCGGCATTCGTTGTCTCGCGAATGTCCCGCCCAACGCGCTCCGTTTCTTCGGCGGCTTCGCCAATGGTGGCACCGCCTTCGGCGAGTACTTTGACCGTATCACCCGCGTGGTTGAGCGAACCCAACTGCAACGATGCGCCGTGCGAGATATCCATCACCGCCGACGTCACGTGCTGCGATGACGCGGCCGCAGCGCTGGCCGATGCGGAGAGCTCCGTGGCCGCCAGCGTGACTTGATCAGCTTCATCGCGGACGCGTGAGAGCAGCAGGTGCAGTCGCTCCCGTGCCTGCTTCATCGCCGCGATAAGGTCGGCGTACTCCTGGGCGACACGACCGCGCTGTGGCGCCATTTCAGGAACTCGGAGGTCGCCCGCGCCGATGGCGGCCATCTCCGCGCGGAGTTGGGCCAGTGGCTCGGTCACCGCACGCGCGGTCGAGAGTCCAAAGAACGCCGCGACGCCAAAGGCGAACGCAATCAAAAGGGCCAGGCTGAGCTCGGCGCGGCGCAGCACACCATGCATCTGATCCATCGACTCGTCAGCACCCTGGCGTGCGTCGAGTCGCAGCGCCTGAAGTTCAGACTCGATGGCTCGAATGTCCTGCGCCGTTTTTTTCAGCACGCGCTGCGCATCCGCTTCGCGCCCCACGACTTGCCACGCGTGGGTGGTGGCGATGCGCACTTCCAGGGCCGCCTGCCGCAGACCGATGCGTTCGAGTCGCAGTCGTTCAGTGGGTCGCAACAGATTTCGCTTGATGGCATCACGCCGGAGCTGGTCCGCCTGATCGACCAGTGTGAGGTAGTGTTGTTGATCGCCTTCGTCGCGGGTATTGAGATACCGCAGGCCCGCCACCAGTTCGCGCAGGATCGTGGCGGTAGCGCGCTCGGTGAAGTCGGAGCGATCGGCCAGTGAACGCACCGTTTCGTTGGCTTGGGCGTTGCTCCGGGCCAAGGCGCCCCAGCTGAGCAATCCGGCCACCAGCAGCAGGCCAATGGAGGTGCCGAAACCGGCGATCAATCTCGAGCGAATGGTGCGCAGCATCAACGGGCGCCTCGCGCGCTGTCAATGGAAGTGATGATGACCGCGCGCGCGGCGATGTCGTGATTCTTGCTGAAGGCCACGCGACCGGCCACGCCTTCCAGGGCGGGCGTGCCTGCGGTGCCCAACCGTTCCAGCGCCCGCCGAACGGCGAGCCGTGTGCGCGCGCCCTTGAGTACGGCGCGACCAATCGCCAGGGCCGCATCGTACGACATCGCCGCAAACATGTCGGGCTGCTGCTTGTACTTGCCCTGATACCGCCGCAAGAACGTGCGCCCTTCGTCCGAATCGATACGATCCGGGTGGAAGAACCCTACGTAGCGCGCCCCCTGGGCATCGCTACTATCGCGCATGCCTTCGGTGCCATCGCCACCAATGAACGAGAGCGAGACATTAGCATCGCGCAGTGCGCGTAACATCTCGACGGCGTCACCGGCGTCACCAGGAAAAAGCAGCACGTCGGGCTTGAGTCGCGCGAGGAGTTCGGCGTACGCGCCCCATTCCGTAATGCCGGTGAGGTAGGGATCACGCGCGACCACAACGGCTCCCGCCTTCGTGAACGCGTCGGAGAACGTCGTCGACCAATCGCGCCCGTAGGAGTCGTTGCGATAGATCACAGCCGCGCGGCGCGCACCGAGCGAGTCGAGTACCCACCGCGCGGTGAAGAGCGCGGCGTCGGCGTCGCTGGGCGCGACGCGGAAAAACCACGGGCTGATGCCTGAAAGACGCGGCGACGACGCCGTTGGCGAAATGGCCACGACCGCATTGCGTCCCGCATGCTCCGCGTCGGCATACACCGGCACGGTCTCGATCGAATTACCGCTTTCCGGATGCCCCACCACACCAATGACCGTGGGATCGTCGCGAAGTTGTTGGGCGACCTGCACCGCGCTGGTGCTGCCGCGCTCTGGCGGACGCAGACGGAACTTGGCGCCCCTCGTCTCGTTGAGCCGCTCGACGGCCATCGTGAGGCCCCGTAGCATACTTTCGTAGCCAGGGTTGCCCGGGATGGCACCAACGCCAATGGCGACCGGTGCCGAACTGGCCGACCCAGAGTCAACAGGCTGGCACGAGGACGCGGTGAGCGAGATGAGCGCGATGACCAGCGCCAGCTCGCACCGGTCGGTGAGGGTCTGAACCTTCGAGTAAGGCTTGGGCATACACGAGGAAGACGATTGCACCGACCTGAGGCAATCATACTGACCGCACTCCGGGCACTATTGCGAAAAACCGCCCAAAATAGCGTTTAGGGGTTAGGAGCCGCCGCTTATTTGCGCTTCGCCTCGAGTTTCGCAGCGACTTTCCTTGCGAGCTATGGAAGCGTCGGTTTAGCTTCGCTTTGCTGTCTCAACGACTCCGGTCGAACCTAGCGCACGGGCGCGCACGACCGGGAGTTCTCCACTCTCAAGGAACCGAAATGGTTGGCACGTTCCGCCAGCGGCGGGTGTTCACCGCCTTGCTGCTGGGCGCACTAGCCCTGGGTCTCGCCGCCTGTGGTGGCGTGTACCCGAACTCGACGTTTACGCACAACACGGAATTCAACACCGCGACCGACGCGCTGTGGGACACCCTCCTTCTATGGGGAACAGGGGTGTTCATCGTCGTCGAAGCGGGGTTGGTGTATACGATCTTCCGTTTTCGGCGACGTCCCGGTGGCAAGACGCCCGCGCAGGTGCATGGGAATACCGCGCTCGAGATTACCTGGACGGTCATTCCCGCCCTGATCCTGATCGTCATCGCCGTTCCCACAGTCCGCACAATCTTCCTGACACAAGCGAAGGCGGCGCCGGACGCGCTACAAGTGCAGGTGATCGGACACCAGTGGTGGTGGGAATTCCGGTATCCGCAGTACGGGATTACCACGGCCAACGAGCTGTACCTGCCCACCGGCCGCACGGTCAATTTTGAGTTGAAAACGGCCGACGTGTTGCACGCGTTCTGGATTCCGCAGCTGGGTGGCAAGCGCGACCTGATTTCGAACCGCAGCAATTTCCTGTGGTTCACGCCGAACGCCGACCTGCCGTCGTCGGCGTGGAATGGTTTCTGCGGCGAATACTGCGGACAATCGCACACCAATATGAAGCTCAGGGCGTACACGATAACGCCGGACGAGTTTGGCAAATGGGTCGCGCACCAGCAGCAACCGGCCGTGTTTCCGGTGGCGGTCGCAGCGCCGTTGCCCGCTGCGCTCGCGCCAGCCGTCGCGGGCAGGGTGCCGGTCGTACAAGAGGCGTCGGTGACTCGCGATTCCGCGGCCAAGGCGGCCGTTACGCCAGTCCAGGTGCCCGCGTGGACGTTCCCGAAGGAACGCGTGGACGCGGAGTTCTCGGCGACGAAGCCGACGATGCCGATTCCGCCTGGCCTCGCGTTTGACGAAGCATTGCTCGCGGCGGGCGACGCCGAGCGAGGTCGCCAGATCTACTCGCGCTCAACGTGCATCGGTTGTCATGTCATTAAGGGCAACCCGATGAGCATGGGGGTCATCGGTCCGAATCTGACGCACGTGGCGAGTCGCCACACGCTGGCGGCAGGCATGTATCCGAACGACGCCCGGCACTTGGCCTACTGGATCAAGAACGCACCGCATCTCAAGCCGGGCAGCATCATGCCGACGATCGGGAAGGGGCTGGTTGACCCGGTTCGCAAGAATACCATCACGATGGGCGGTTTGACTGACGCCGAGATCGCCGACGTCGTCGCGTACCTGCAGGTTCTCAAGTAACCCTTCGTTCACGCATCGCACCGACTGACGATACCGATGGCAACCATCGCTGCCGCGCCCCCATACACCGACGTCAAAACCGAGTACGCCAACAACGGCGTCTGGAGTTGGCTTACGACGGTCGATCACAAGCGCATCGGGGCGCTTTATCTCGTTTCTGCTCTCTTTTTCTTTATCGTGGGCGGCCTGGAAGCGGCCGTCATGCGTGCGCAGTTGATGCGTCCGAACGGCACGTTGGTGTCGGCCGAGATGTTCAACCAACTGTTCACGATGCACGGCACGACGATGGTCTTCCTGGCGATCATGCCGTTGTCGGCCGCGTTCTTTAACTTCCTCATTCCGCTGCAAATCGGCGCGCGCGACGTGGCGTTCCCCCGATTGAACGCGTTCAGCTACTGGATTTACCTGCTGGGCGGTCTGTTCATCACGTTTCCCATTGTCCTCGGCCTCGCGCCAAACGGCGGCTGGTTCGGATACGCACCGCTGAGCACCAAGGCGTACTCGCCCCAGATCAACATGGATTTCTGGGTGCTGGGCCTGCAGATCCTTGGTATCTCGTCATTGGCTGCTGCGTTCAATTTCATCACGACGATCATCAACATGCGGGCGCCGGGCATGTCGCTCATGCGCATGCCGATTTTCACCTGGATGTCGTTTGTCGTGCAGTTTCTCGTCGCGCTGGCGTTCCCCGTTATCACGGTTGCACTCATCTTCCTGCAGTTCGACCGGTTTTTTGGCACCAACTTCTACACTGTCGCCAAGGGTGCCGACCCGCTGCTCTGGCAGCATTTGTTCTGGGTGTTCGGGCACCCCGAGGTGTACATCCTCATCCTGCCGGCATTCGGACTGGTGTCAGAGGTGCTTCCCACATTCTCGCGGAAGCCGCTGTTTGGATACCCGGTGATGGTGTACTCCGGCATCCTGATCGGGTTTCTGGGATTCGGCGTGTGGGCGCA
>JANLVM010000352.1:0-3262 GCA_031364015.1 Gemmatimonadaceae bacterium | reverse complement strand
TGCCATCAAGGACGGGAAGCATGCGATCCAGTACGATGCAGTCATACGGATCGGCCATGCCGGCCGCGAGCCCATCATCGCCCGACCCGTCGTCCCGCACGGCATACCCTTCTTCGCGAAAGGCCTTATGCAGGAAACCTCGCAGATTTCGGTCATCTTCGACGATGAGCACGCGGTAGGTCATTCGGGAATCTACCGAATACGCTGCACGATGATCTTGGCGACCGGACCATCCCAGCGGTGGGCCGCCGTAAGATCCGCGACGCCCTGAATGTTGCGGTGCATACCGACTCGGCCATGCTCCGCTGTCCGGCCGCTGCCGCCAACCAGGCCACTAACCGGGCCGATGCCAAAGCATGGCGGCACGATCGAACCGGCCACTTCATCATTCGCCTCAGTGCCGGCGTCATAGGCCTGTGCGTAGAACACGGCCTCCCTGAAGCCGCCTGGCAGGCGTACCGCGTCGAGGCCGGCGAAGCCGTCATTGGTGCAGATCAGCATCAGGCTGAGCGACAGGAAGTTGGCACTGCGCGCCGCGTCGATCTCGGTCATGAGCGTGCTCGCAAACGGACCGCCTCCCATGCGTCCGACTGGCGCGACGGTCGTCACGACGTCCGAGACGCCATGCCGACCCTGCAACTCGGCTGCCGCCGCTGTCGGGTCACCGTCTTCTGCGATCTCACGGATGCCGGTCGACGCCAGTTCACCCATTTCGAAAAGCGACACCCGACGCGTGTGCGTAACGAGGACGCCCGGCGACAGCGGTTGACCCGACGTGAGGTTGGTGATCGTGACGCGATACCGATGAATGGCAGCGGCCGACGCGTTGCCGACTGCATGCGCCGAGGGACGAAGGTCATCGGCTGGTGCGGTTGACGGGGCAGCGTCGCTGCAGGCCCCCAGCGCGATCACGGCCAGGGCGAGGAGTGGGGCGATACGCATGTGGAGTGCTCCGGGTGCGGTGGTGAAGGACATGTCCTGGTTGGACAACTCCACGCTACCCGCACCATGTGCGACAGACCGCGATAGTGAGAGAACTCTCACGACACTCTCATCTTCCGCGATGGTTCTGCGCCATGCTGGTCGGGGAAGTCGCGCACGCGCTACCCTGTACCGCGCCGCGCGTGAGGGCCGCGGCCGTTTGTGCCCGCGGGGTGTGTCTCAAGAGCCCGGAGTGCGTGCGCCTTCCGAGAGCGGTCTGCGGCGTTCGTCACCTTGCCGAGCCAACCGTTGCAAGCACGCGGATAGATTGCGGGTGATAACAACTCAGTCGTCCGGCGGATGCCCGGCGTCGAGCTGCTCCCCAAAGCGTCGGTAGGCGTCCGTGCTGCTGCCAAGCAGTCGCGCGCAGGACCGCGCCGAACTCGGGGCGATGGTGGATGAACGTCACGGCGTCGACGGCGCGCCGCCCTGAAGCGCGCTGCCCTGAAGCGCGCCGAGCGCGTCCGCCACCATCTCCTGCGTGTGCTTGGTGCCGAACTTCTTGGCCATCGTCGCGAGGCGGTCGGCGGAGAGCGTCCCGGCGGTCACGGCGCGCGTGAGACCGCGCTTGAGCGTGTCCTCGTCCACGCCGACCAGCGCACGGTGCTCGATCAGGTCGACGGCGAACCACTCTGGCGTCGGACGACGAGGAAACCGCTGCCGGCTGAGCCGGAACCGGCGCCCCCCCAGCTGGTACTCGCCCGACCGCTTGGTGTTGTAGACGAGCTGCACAGGGAAGACGGCCGTCGAGCCCAGGCCGAGCGCGTTCCAGTATTCAGGGCCCGTGAACACGTACGGGGAGTCCTTGACGAACGCGCGGACAACCTCCGTGGCCGACGGTGGCATCTCGCCGTATCGGTTGCGCTCAGGCTTGAGATACAGGCCCTTCTTGAGCCGGACGAGCTCGCCCGACTGCACCATGCGCTGCACCATGCGCGTGGGATTTGGCGTCCACCTTGCTAAGTCCTCCGTCCGATACACCTTGCCCACCTTCGGCCGAAATCGCTTCACGCGGCCCGATCCTCCGTGACGCCGGACGTCAGCGCGTGTCGTTGTGTTCCTCGGCTGCCCATGGCACCTCCATGCCGTCGCGTTCTTCCGCTTCCGGAAAGACGCATTGCCTACGAATCGGTCTCGCTGACGAGGCCTCTCCGTTCGATGTTTTCGGAAAACATCGTACATAACAGCATAGGCGTTCAGTGCGCCTGCGCCAAGACCGCGCGCGGCGACAGTGACCTCAACCCTCTGTTCAGTAACGACTTACCGGGAGGACGCGCGAGCGGCTTTCAGGCTGGAGGAGGGAGTTGAAAGTCATCCGGGCAGCAGGAGACGTTCAACTCCCTCCTCCAACCTTCTTACGATCGGGATCACGCGCGATAAGCGATAGGATCCGTCAGGCGAATGCCTGTCGGCACTCCAGCGGCGGTCCGAGCCACTACGACCTCACGTGGGTAAGCCGCCAATCTAACACGTCCTTCTAAACTGAACAGTATTACCACTAGCTCGGCACGGCACGTCCTTAATCGAACGGGAGCCACCGGCCACCACCGGGGCGGTCGGCTGACGTCGCGGGGCAGGAGAGGATGAGGCATGCCTGGCCAAAATCAGAGAAGACTCCGCCCCCGAACGACCGTTACGGCGACATCCTGCGCGCCCTGCGTTGGCTCGGGTCTCCGCATGCACAAATCATCCCACGTCTCCACGAGCCAATCGGAAAGCTGGACTCACCCGAAGGCCTTGCGCTTGCGCACACTCGACTCATAGATGCCGTTGATCAAGACCAGCCCCTCAGTTCTTCTGCTCAATAAGTCGCGGCCAGTTCACCACCACCGACACCTGATCCGTTGCCCGCCATTGCACCATGAGAAACTCGTGACCGTTTGGCATCACGTCCCAGTTTCGACGTGAACCACTGGGCGCCCGGTCCATGGCATCGAGAAACAATGAATCACGCCTCACGATGTCGAGCGTCGGGCTTAAGCTCACCTGCATGACTCGCGAGGGGCCTCGAAAATAGAGCGTAGTTCCCTGCCGTGACCACAGTGGTTCGACGCCGCCATTCACTGACACGCGCACGCGCCGCCCAGGCCCGGGGAGCGGTTGCACGTACACTTCATTGGTACCCCCCGCTTCGTTCGACGTATACGCCACCAATCGTCCATCGCTGGAAATTGCCGGCGACACTTCGCTCACGCGCGGCGTTTGCGTGAGGGGTTTGAGCGCCGCCAGCGAATCCATTGGCGCGTAGAAAAGATCGTCGCTCATGCGAGCGCGAATCACT
>JANLVM010000340.1:0-7449 GCA_031364015.1 Gemmatimonadaceae bacterium | reverse complement strand
AGATCGGCGAGTCCCTTTTGCGCGTTGAGTCGACCGACAAAGAGGATGCCGTCGCGCGCATCGGTGAGCGGGAGCGTAAACTGTTTCGTATCAACCGGCATCGGCGCCACGCGCACGGCGAGCGTGGTGTCCATCGCGCGGATGGTCGCCGCGAGCCACGTAGACACCACCGTGCGGACGCGGTACTCGGTGAGTACGGCGCGCAGCAACGCACGCGCTGGCGCCAGGGTTCGGGCCAGTCGCACGTCGGACCCATGCATGGTGAGCACGCGCGCCGGCGAATGTCGCGTCGCCGTTGGGCGCGGCCAGAGTCGCCACAATGCGAGGCCCGCCGGGAACCACCAATGCGTGTGCACTACGCTGAAGGCGTCGCCGTGGCGCGCCGCGTCGGCGACGGCGGCGCGCGCCGAGCGCCGCAATGCGCGCAGCAATCCCAACAGCGCGAGTCTGGCGTGCCAGGATCGTCGCACTTGTTCGACCATGGTGCCCGTGTACGCGAGCGTCATTCGGGCATCGGCGGCGTATCGCACGCGGTGAATGATCACACCGTCAAGGACATCTCGCGTCGGCATGCCTGGCGCCCCGGGCGCGAGGATTTCCACGCGCGCCCCCGCCGCCTGCAACGCGACCGCCAGACGCAGGACAAACGAACCCGCCGCGTCGCCGTCGAAGCGCGGGACGTTATGGGTGACGAACAGGACGCGCACGCGAATCGCGTCGGGTCAGATGGCGTCGCGCGCGTCACCGTCGGCGTTCGCAGTGCGCGAACGCCGACGGGCATCCTCATCGAGTTCTCGCCGCAACTCGCGCACTTCGGCCCGTTGCTGGGCGATCTGCTCGCCGAGCAAACCGGTGGCGAAGAATACCGACCCCAGCACGAGGCACGTTTGAATCACGGTCCAGACCCAACGCTGTCCTTGACCCGTCGCCACCAGCCACCCGATGGCCGACAGTCCGGTGACGACCCCAATCGCGAACAGCGCGGCCCCGAGCATGCCGAAGGCCAGCAGCGGCTTTTGGCCGAAACGCAGTTCGAACCACACGGCCAGCATATCCAGCACGCCCACCGGAATGCGCGAAAACCCGAACTTCGACCGACCCGAATGACGCGGATACAATGGTATCGGGACTTCAGTGACCGTGTAGCCCTGCGCCGCAGCGATCACGATCATGTAGCGATGAAAATCGGGACGCATGGGGAGCGCCGCCATGATCTCCCGGCGGTACGCCTTCACATTGTTGAGATCACGCACGGGAATCTCAAACAAGGTCCGACTCAGTCGGTTGTACACCCGCGAGACAAACGCCTTGTCATACTTTCCCTGCTTGAACCCCGTCACCATATCCGACTCGTCGGCGAGGATTGGGGCTACCAGACGCGGAATGTCCTCGGGTTTGAACTGCAGGTCGGCCGGATAGAAGACCAGAATGTCGCCGCGCGCATGCAGATACCCGGTGCGAAGGGCTTCCGCGATTCCACGTTGCGCGCGATGCCGCACCGGACGCAGGAACGGGAATCGGTGCGCGAGCTCCTGCAGGAGCACCCAACTGCCATCACGCGAGCCGTCGTCAATAACGATGACCTCATATCGTTCGGCCTGTGCACGAAAGGTCTCGTGACACAATTCGAGAAACAGCGTGAGGTTGCCTTCCTCATCGTTGGCGGGTACCAACACACTCACATCAATCGATGGCGGTGCCACGCGACCGGCGTAGGACCCGAACGGCGGAGTGGTCACTTCTGCCGACGTGGTCAGACGCGTTTGCGCATGCGCGCCGGTAAGACGCCCAATTGATCACGATACTTCGCGACCGTGCGGCGGGCGATCTGCACGCCGGTGTGTTGCAGAATTTCCACGATCGCCTGATCGGTGAGTGGACTCTTGGTGTTTTCACCTTCCACGAGCTTCTCGATCTGGTCCTTGATGCCGCGCGCCGACACATCGTCGCCGTCGGACGTGGACAGCCCGGAGGAAAAGAAGAACTTGAGCGGCAGCACGCCGCGGGGCGTCTGCACGAACTTTTCGTTCGTCACGCGGCTCACGGTCGATTCGTGCATGCCCACCGCTTCCGCGACCTCACGCAAGGTGAGCGGTTTCAGGCCCTGCACGCCGCGTTCGAAATAGTCCCGCTGGCGATCGACGATGTAGTGCATGACCTTGAGCATGGTCTGCCGCCGCTGTTCAATGGCCTGGATCATCCAGTTCGCCGAATTGAGCTTGCTGGCGATGAAGTCCTTGCTCTCGGCGTCGAACTGCTTCTTGTCGCGGGCGATGTCCTGATAGGCCCGCGACAGCTTCAGGCGCGGCAGGTTGCCATCGTTCAGAAAGATGTGAAAATGCCCATCGATCCGGTCGACGACCAAGTCCGGGATGATGTAGTTATCGCTGCCGGCGCTGAAGCGCAGGCCTGGCTTCGGATCCAGTTTGGCGATGGCGTCGGCCGCGGTCTGTACGTCATGCGCGCTGATACCGAAGCGCTTGGACAGTTCACTCCAGCGATGGACGATGAGTTCATCGAAGGCTTCATCCACCAGGCGAAACGCCATGGAATCGCGCTGACCAGCGGCGTGCAACTGCAGCAGCAAACACTCGCGAAGATCCCGCGCGCCCACCCCGGCCGGGTGGAGATCCTGAACGACCTGCAACATGGCCACGACCTCACCATCCGTGAACGGATCGACATGCACGTTGTCGTCGCGCTCTTCCTCCTCGCGCATAATGACGTCGTTGACCCCGTCGCGAATCTCGGTGAGCGAGCACGCGAGGTAGCCGTCGTCGGAGATGTTGCCGACGAACTCGTCAGCCAGGAACGCCTGTCGCGGTGAGAGTTCCAGCAACGACAACTGTTCGGTCAGGTGATCGGAGAGATGGCGCGTGTCGACCGTGACCGGCTCGTACCATTCACGCTGCTCATGCTCTTCGCGCTGACCGCCCGTTTCGAATCCGTCCAACAACACTGCTTCCCAGTCCACGTCATCATCACCGGTTTTCTCAGGCTCGGCCTCTGCCGTGGTCTCCGGTTCGCTCAAATCGGTGGCTTCCGCGTTCTCATCGGCATCCGTCGACTCGTCGTCCTCGTCCTCAGGCTCGACTAACTCCAGAAACGGATTCGTGAGCAGTTCCTGCTTGAGATGCTGCTGCAGGTCGAGGAGCGGCATGTAGAGCAAATCCATCGCCTGATACAGGCGTGGATTGATCTTGAGCTCCTGGCGGAGCCCCGTGCTCTGCTGCAGTCCCTGTCTCATCGGCTCATCACTCCTTCATCCGCATCGGCGAATCGCGCGCGAAGTCGCGCCGTCAGCGTCGGCCCCAAATAATCCACGGCGACGGTATCGTCGAACACCAGTTCGCGAACTGTTCCAGACACTTTGACCTGCCCTTCGAACATGATATATGCGCGATCGACAATGTCGAGGGTTTGCTCGACGTTGTGATCACTGATGAGCACCCCGATGCCGCGATAGCGCAGATTGGCGACGATGGTCTGAATGTCGTGCACCGCAATCGGGTCCACGCCGGCGAACGGTTCGTCCAGCATCATGAACTTCGGTTGCGTCACCAGCGCGCGAGTAATTTCCAGACGACGTCGTTCGCCACCCGAAAGTTGGTAGGCACGACTGTCACGCAGGTGCTTGATCCCGAGTTCATCGAGCAGCGATTCCAGACGTTCGCGTCGTTCAGCCGATGACAACGGAAGCGTTTCGAGAATCGCCAGAATATTCTGTTCGACGGTAAGCTTACGGAATACCGACGGCTCTTGCGAGAGGTAGCCGATGCCGTGCCGAGCCCTCCGATACATGGGCATGTTGGTGATATCCTGCCCTTCAAGCCGGATTTCGCCGGCCTGCGGCGCGATCAGGCCGACCAGCATGTAAAAAGTGGTGGTCTTCCCCGCCCCGTTGGGCCCCAGCAGTCCGACGATTTCACCCTGCGCCACTCGGAGCGCGACATCATTCACCACCCGCCGACCACGGTAGACCTTGACCAACCCCTTGGCGGATAACACCGAGGGGTTTGTCGGAAGGGCGTGACCGACGACGGCGGTCGGATCGATATCGGGCGATTCGTGAGGCGACTGATCGTTCATGAACGGCGGCGCGGATCGGAGGCGAGAGCAGGCGCGGGGTACGGGATACCCGCCGGGAAGCGTGATTCGGATGGAGCTGGTGGCACCTTGGGTCGTGGTGGTACCGCCGGACGAGCCTTCGTGCTGTCCGATAGACTATCGGAGACCGGTTCTTGATACAGTCCCGACGCTGCGGAATCTACCGTGATGAAGCGAACCAGACCGCTGTCGAAGACCAGCAGGATCGTACGGCCACGAACGTAGTTCAAAGACGCCGGGGACTTTGGGCCAAGTTTGGACGCGATCTGGAAGAGCGAACTGGCATTTCCGAGGGCGTGAATCTCACTGATCCTGGCGCGCTGGGTGGTGTCCTCGGGCGCTCCGGTGGAGTCGAACCAGGCCTTCACCGTGTCGCCGCGCAGTACGTCCCGGTCGTTGGACTGGATGGTGAGCGTATCCGGGGTGCCGGTCGCCACCGCGCGTCCGATCGCCACCACGGTGCGTACCCGTTGTTCGGGCATGCTGACCGCGATGGAGTCGGCGACCAGCAATTGCGACGACGTGGTAGCCTTCGCGCGCCCTTTCCCGAACGCGAATGCCCGATCGAGCTTCTGTCCGGTGAATCGGAGATCAATCCGTTCCGCTTGCATCACCACATCGTTGTTGGACGAGTTGGCGTTGTGCAGCGCGACGACGCGTTCGAGCTTCTGATCCTTGCTGAAGATGTCGATCGTGTCGCCGAACAACCGAAAGGGTGCCGTGGTGTCGCGATTGATAATGCGCGCGGTGCGAATGAGTCGCGCCCGCTCGGTGAGTTTATCAAAACTTGCCGAGTCGGACTCGCCGATAAGCGTCGTCCGATTGACGTGTACTTCGCCCCATGCGAACAGCAGACTGTCGCCTTCGTCAACCATCGTGTTGGACGAGACCGTCACCGGTGGGGCCGGTTTTCCGGTACTGTCCTTGCCCAAAAGTTGCACCGTCGGACGATTGGTCGCGATGAGTCGTGAGGACGGTCTGCTCCCCGCCAACGGTCGCAAATATTCGATACTGGACCCCCGAAACGTGCTGCCGGACACCAACTGGGTGGCCACCACGTTCCCGTCGGCGAACAGCCGTTCTTCCTTCGTGAAGTACGTCGCGCGTTGGGCCCCGATGCGCATGCGACCGGGCTCCAGGTAGGTGACGTTGCCAAAGAGATTGAGGATGCCGGAGGCCTCGTATTGCTCGGCGCTGTCAGCGCGAATCCGATTCTTTTCGCCCTGACAGTGCCCCTCAAAGCCGCCGCCAATAAAGGTGAGACCCGTGCTGTCCGGCAGTCGTTGATAGCGCAAACGATTGGTGTCAGGCGACTCGGTGAAATCCAGGAAACATTGCTTCTTGGCTGCTGGCGCGGCCTTGCGCGGAATCTTCACCGGCGCGGTGATGCGGCGCGCCGCGCTATCGGCGGCGCGCCTGGCGACCGAGTCGGCGGCTGCCGCGCGCGCGGCGGAATCGGCGCCGACAGAGTCGCCGCCCACCCGAAGAACCGAATCCGGCAACGGTATGGCCGTCACCGAATCTCCACGCGTTGGGCTGGCCGCCGGATTGGCAGCGCGGCGCCCACCAAGACATGCGGCAACGAGTGTCGGCACCGCCAGCAGCATGAGCCACAGCAGGCGCGCACCGCGGGAATCGCGCATGGCCTATTTCACCGGAATCTGTACGGGCGCGACACCCTTGCAGGCGCGCATGCACCGAAAGTTCGTCATGTGCGGATCGGATTCGAACCCAATGCCAGTGAAGACTCGCGTCGGTTCGTTGAGGACGAATGCGCTGTCGGTAAAGATCTGATTGCGCGCCTGATCGAACACCAGTTGCGGTGAGGTCAGACGCTTGCCATCATCGCGATTGACGGTGACATCACCCCGCGCTTCGAGGCGGGACAGCTGCGAGTTGTAGACGCCGGAACGCGACGTCATCACGCCGTCTTTGAGCCCTTGTGACGAATAGAACGTGAGATTCACGCGTCGCAATTCGAGCCGCGTGCCATCCGCGTACGTGAAGGCGGTGTCGCTGAGCAGGAGGCCGTTGGCGACGCCTTTGTTCGTGAGCACGGTGCGGAGTCCGTAGATCACTTGATCGGCAGAATCGGGGATTGCTGACGACGGCGCCACCACCGGTTTGACCGGCGCCCGTGGGCCTGCGCACCGTGCGGCGTTCAGCAACAGCACGGCGGAAACCGCACCGCCCAATAGCTGCAGCCGCCCGCGCCAGGCGCGCAGCAGATGGGTCACGCCGCGCCCGCGCGCAGCAGATCATGCAGGTGCACGACGCCCACCAGCGTTCCCGCGCTATCGACGACCGGCATCGCCATGATTCCCTGCGTTTCCATCCGATGCACAACGGCACTCCCCAGCTCATGGTCATGTGCTACCCGCGGCGATGTCGACATCACGTGCGCCACGGGCACGGTCAAGACGTCCCGTTCCTTCTCCAGCAGACGCGTTAAATCGCCTGCCGTGACGACCCCGATGACGCGCGCCTGTTCCACTACGATGGCGATCCCGCGGCGTGCGGCCAGCAGCACCACCGCTTCGCGCATGGTTGCCTCGCGCGACAGCATGGGCAGATGATCGGTCACCATGACATCCCGCACGCCGGTCAGCAGTCGGCGTCCCAGCGCGCCCCCTGGGTGCAGTCGCGCGAAATCTTCTTTGCGAAAGCCTTTCTCCTGCAACACGGCGACGGCGAGGGCGTCGCCGATGGCCAAGGTCACCGTGGTGCTGGTCGTGGGGGCGAGGTCGTGCGGACACGCTTCCTCGCGTACGCCAATATCGAGTGTGACCTCGGCGGCACGTGCCAGGCGCGAGTTGGGCACCGACGTCATCGCGATTATGTGGACGCCCATGCGTGCGAGGGCGTCGATGAGTCCCAGCAATTCGTCGCTCTCGCCGCTCTTGGAAATCAGGATCGCCACGTCGTCGGCGCCGACGATGCCCAGATCTCCATGCACGCTTTCCACCGGATGCAGGAACATCGCGGGCGTGCCGGTGGAGGTAAACGTTGCCGCCATCTTTCGACCACCCAGCCCGGACTTGCCCACGCCGGCGACGATGATGCGCCCGCGACATGTGGCCAGCACGCCCACGGCGCGTGCGAAGGCATCGCTCAGCGATGCGGCCGCATCGGCGATAGCCGCCGCCTCGAGTTCCAGCACGCGTCGTCCACGGGCGATGATGTCGTTGGCGGTGCTCACGATGGCGGTGCTCACGATGGCGTTTCGCCGGAACGCGCCGTCACATAGGCCTCGACGCGATCGACCCACTCGCCACGCGCCTGCAGCAGCGCTTCCGCGAACTCCCGCACGGCGCCATATCCACCGCCGGCATTCAGCTGGAG
>JANLVM010000331.1:0-1523 GCA_031364015.1 Gemmatimonadaceae bacterium | reverse complement strand
ATCTCGTGGTCAGCACGCATCGCGTTTGGCGGCACGACCACACGACGAGTGGCAGGGGCTGCCGCCGAGTCGCGCTTTAGTTGGGCGAGTGACGTCGCATGCACGATATAGGTGATGCCCGCCGGGAGAACGCTGTTGCCGGCGGTGTGGTAGCCATGATCGGACCCCACCACGTACCACTTGATGGGGAGTGGAGTGATGGTCTTGATGCGATCAAGCATCGTTTGCGTGGCGGCGGGGCTTCCTTGGCCGTCGGCCACCAGCACACCGCTGGTCCCCACGACAATCAAGCTGACCGTGGTGAAGCCGGGTTGGCGGATCTCCTCGTAGCCGTACACGTTGGTGGCCAGTGGCACCAGGCGTGGAAATGCCGACAGCGGAATGCCGCGCTGCGTCGGATCGGCGGTCCGCTTTGGGAACACACCGGGCTGGTGACAGCTGGCCAACAGCAACGCCGAGCCAAACGTGAAAACCGAAGCGCGATGCTGACGTGGTACGCGGAAGGGTGTCATCGATGTGCGACGGGCCAGAGGGAGTCGTTTCAACGGCCAGCGAGCGACCGGGAGCGCCGCGAATATCGCCACGCGAGATTCTGCGGGCTAGCCCGTCACGCGCCGCCAGACGTCCAGCCTACCCTCGTTCCTTCCATTAACTTTCAGGGTATCACTCTCTTCATTCGATACTGACGGAGAACACCATGGGTATTTCTTACGGCGCGATGACCGCACCAGTGTATACCGGTGCCGAGCGCGCGACGCTGGTACGACGCACGTATTCGCTGGTGCTGGCCGGTGTCGTTTTGACGGTGGCAAGCTGCGCGTGGACCATGTCGCAGCCCTCCCTGATGGGACTCGTGGCGCGACATCCGTTTCTCTCGTTTTTCGCGACGCTCGCACCGCTCATCGGCGCGCAGTACTTCCGCCGACAGTTTCCCATGAACATCGGTCTGACGCTGCTGTTCACGCTGGTCCAGGGCGTGTGGATCGCGCCGTTGGTCTATGTGATGGAGCAGCGCCAGCCGGGTGTGTCCGGGCAAGCCGCGATTCTTACGCTCAGCACGTTTGCCGTCCTCACGGCGTACGCGTTCCTCTCGCGTCGTGATTTTTCGGCGTGGGGTAGTTTTTTCGTCGTTGGCGTGTGGGTGCTGATCGGCACCTCGCTGCTCAATTTGTTCTTCCAGAACCAGTCTGCTTCCCTGTGGATCGCCGGCGCGACCGTGCTGGTGTTCAGCGGTATGCTGGTGTACGACACATGGCGTCTGCGCAATCAGTATGGTCCGGACGACTATGTGATTGCGGCGGTGCAGATCTACCTGGACCTGCTCAACATGTTCACGGCGATTTTGCGGTTGCTGGGCGGACGGCGGTAACGCAGGGCGGCGGCTGCGGTGTCCGCCGGTGAGCCTCGTCTGGCAGGCTCGTCCGGTGGGTCTCGCAGAGCAACCGTCCCGTATGATCAGATTTTCGAAGATGTTTTGACCAACCGTGAGGCAGACGTGCCGAGCCCCAGGGCTTCCCGAAGCG
>JANLVM010000295.1:0-2014 GCA_031364015.1 Gemmatimonadaceae bacterium | reverse complement strand
CCTGCTGCACATGCTGATCGAACGACTGCGCGACCAGCCGATCCTTTGGTGTGTCACCAGCACGCTCGGAGTGGCGCTCCGCGATGCCCCGGGGGTTCGCGTAGCGCGCGCGCTCCGCGCCGTACCGCAGCACCGTCGCCTCCGCCTGACGCCTTTGGCGCGGGATGAGGTCTGGCAGTTAATCCGGACGCTGGGCCGGGTCGCCCACCCGGATGGTGGGAGGCGGCTGGCCAACGGTGTCCACGCTGTGACGAGCGGTAATCCGCTGTACGTGATCGAGTCGCTCAAAACGCTCTTCCTCCGCGGTTGGCTCAAGGTGCATCCGGAGTCCGGTGAATGGCTCACGACGGATATCGGGGCCAGTGAGCTCGCCGTGCGCGAACTCCTCCCCGATGTGCGGGAGTCCGTTGCCGAGCGCATTGCGGCAGTGCCCGACGAGGAGCACGCGCTGCTGCTCACCATCGCGACCACCGGCAGTGGCTGTCACACCAGCCTGCTGTCGTACGTGCACGGCATCTCACGCCTGCGGGCGGCGCACGTCGGTGATATTCTCGTCGAGCGGCACCTGGTGGTGGAGACCGATGGCCACTACTTGTGCGCGCATGCCGTCATTGCGAGCGTGGTCCTCGAGTCGATGAGCACGTCACGCCGCCGCGAAGTGCACCGGATGATCGCGCTGGCGCTCTCCGACGCTGCCAGCAGCGTGCAACGCACTGCCGATCCCGGATCGATCGCGCGTCACGCGGCCGCCGGCGGTGAACGTGAGATGGCCCACCGGTTCGCCTTGCTCGCGAGCCAGGTGTGCGTCGAACGCTCCGCGTGGGACGACGCGCTGCAGTGGCTCGACTTGGCGACAGAGTGCGCGCGGTCGTCGGACGAGCTGCGCGCGGCCGATGAACCGACGGCCGTCTTGCTGGCCAGAGACGAAAGGGCGCCCGCACCCGAGCGACGACCGGTCGATCTCTCCGCCGCGCCGATGCTCCGCAGCAGCGACGTGGACCTCCATCCTTCGTCGCCGGCGATCAGGGAGGCCTTGTCGACCACCCGTTCGTGATAACTCGGCTCCCTCGCGCCAGCTGCGAGTAATCCGGCTCGATAAGCGCGTGAACAGGCGCTGGAGTCGAGACGTAACGCTTCGTTGCACGCGCCGATGACTCGTTACGTCGCGAATGGTACATCAGGCCTCGCGGTCTATGCATCGACACGCGACGACGATGGCGCGACTATTGCCATCGATGAGCGCCATCGGCCGCTTTCAGGATGCCTGCACAGCGAGTCCACCGTCCCGCTCACCCCGAATGAAACGCTCACTTCTGGTGGTGGACGACGACGCGCGCGTACGAAGCTCGCTCACCCGCGCGCTGCACACCGACGCCACCACGTTCGCGGCCGTCTCGAGCGCGGAGGAGGCGCTGGCATTCGTGGCGACCCGTCCGCCCGATGTCGTCTTGTCCGACGTGCGAATGCCGGGTATGGACGGCGTCGAGCTGTTGCGTGTACTGCATGCGCGAATGCCGGAAATCGACGTCATCCTGATGACGGCGTTCGACGACCTGCCGCTTGTGGCGATGGCCATGCGCGAAGGTGCGGTCGATTTTCTGGTGAAACCGCTGGACCTGCACGCGCTGAGGCGAGTTCTCGACAAGGTGTTCGACGATCGGGGAGCTCGCGCGCGGGCCCTGTCCGACACAGCGAAACACGCCGTGCCGCGGCGCTTGGTCGGGCGCGATGCGCGAATGATCGAGATCTTCAAGCTGGTCGGCCAGGTGGCCACAAATCGCACCAACGTCGTCATTCGCGGCGAGAGTGGAACCGCAAGGAAATCATCGCGCGGGCCATTCACGACAGCTCACCATACGCCAGCGAGAACTTTGTCGCCGTGAACTCTACGGCGCTCCCGTCGACGTTGCTGGAGTCGGAATTGTTCGGTCATGAGCGTGGATCGTTCACCGGTGCCGCGCCAGTCGTCACGGTGCAACGCTCGCGGTAGTAATTTTGCAACGGATCGAAACCA
>JANLVM010000279.1:0-2000 GCA_031364015.1 Gemmatimonadaceae bacterium | reverse complement strand
GCCGCCTGATGCGGGTTTTCGCCGTAACGCAACCCCTGCGCCAAAGTGCCCGCGAAGGCCCGCTGCCTGGGAAACGCCACCTTGAACTGCCCCGCCAGCCAGCCCGACACCGCCGCATCATAGGCCGCCGTCCGCGAAAACGCCGCCAGCGCCAGCTTCTGGCGAAACGCCAGCGTCGTCGCCCCGTCATGCGTCTTCAACTGCTCCAACAGTGCGGGATAGTCCGACGGATCGGTCACCACCGTGACGAACCGGTGATTTTTCGCCGATGCCCGGATCATCGCCGGGCCGCCAATGTCGATCGACTCGATGGCTTCGTCTAGCGTGTGCGGGGCCGTGACGGTCTTCTCGAACGCGTACAGGTTCACGCACGCGATGGCGATGGGCTCGATGCCCGCCTCGCGCATCGCTTCGTGGTGCGAGGCTTGGCGTACGTCGCCGAGCAGTCCGCCGTGGACCAAGGGGTGCAGGGTCTTCACGCGCCCGTCGAGCATTTCGGGGAAGCCGGTGACCTCGGCCACGTCGACCACGGTCAGCCCAGCCTCGCGCAACGCCCGCGCGGTGCCGCCGGTGGACACGAGTTCAAAGCCGCGGCTGGCGAGGCCCGCGCCGAACTCCGCGAGCCCGGTCTTGTCGGTGACGGATAGGAGCGCCCTCGCCATCCTAGCGCCCACCACCCGTGGTGGATCCAACCTTGGGCGGATCGCTCGGGGGCGTGCTCGCCGGATCGGGAGGCGGAGCGACTTTGACGGACACCGCTCGGTTCGTGGTGCGTCCGGCCTCGTCGTAGGCAGTCAGCGTGAAGGTGGTGTCACCAGAGATCAGCACGTCGAGTTGACCGCTGGTGGCATCTACCACCCTCTTTTCCGTGCCGTAACTGAGTTCCGCGCGCACCGCGTTCGTCAACTGCCACGCGATCGTCACCCGACCCAGAGCCGGATCGACTTCCTTGGGGGTCGCGTCGAACATCACGAACTTGGCGTTGCTTGCGTCCACCACGGTGATCTTCAGCGACTTGCGCACCGCAGTGCCCTTGGCGTTCTCCGCGACGAGGGTGTACTCCGCCTCGCCAGCAAGGCTCGCAGTGAGTTGCCGCGTGCCCACGTTGAGGTTCAGTTCCTCTCCTGTGGGGGCGAGGTAGGCGCGTGTCACAGACGGGCTCAATTTGTATTCAATCATGAACGGCTCGCCGAGGTTGACCTGCTTGGTCCCCGTGCGGAAGGTCAGGATCACGGGATCGGGCACGACCTCGGGGGCATTCACCGTCAACTGAACGGAAACGGGGCTGCTCTGCTTGCTGTCGCGCACCGCCGAGGCCTCGACCAGCACGGTCCCCGCGGTGGTGGGGGTGAACTGTTGTTCGCCGGTGAGGCTGCCGTGATCCACGATGGTTGAGCCGCCCACCGAGATGCGTACGAACTTGGCGTTCGAGGCGCTCCATTTGATGGTCACGGGCTCGCCGATGATCAGGATCGGTTTGTCGAGGGTCAACGAGTCCATCGAAGGGGCCTTGGGCAAGAGCATGATCCAGAGCGCGACGAGCAGCGTGATGGCCGTGAGCACCACGGCCCCGAGCGGCGACATCAGGGGCCGCTGCTCGAGTTGAGCCTGGGTCGAGCACATGACGGCTGGCGTGGTCACGCTCCGTGCACTGACCGTGTACCCGTGAAGTTGTGTGGTGGCGAGGAGTTTGCGCGATGAGGCGCTGACGATCACGCCGACAGCACGCTGCTGTCCCGGCGAGAGCGAAACCTGCTCCTGCTCGAATTCAAACGCAACACCATCTTCGACGTCCGTGCCGTAAAGTTGCAGCGTGTGTTCGGTGTTGCCGAGGTTCATCAGCGTGGCCTGCACGTCGCTCTCGCGGCGGAAAGGCGTGACCTGCCCGCGCTTGGGCGACAGTTCCATGCTGAGATGGTGGTACGGCTTGATCTGCAGCACGCCCTGCGCGGTGCGCGACTCGCCCGAGTTGAGCGAGCGCACCTTCACGAGGAATGGGT
>JANLVM010000259.1:0-2855 GCA_031364015.1 Gemmatimonadaceae bacterium | reverse complement strand
GATGCCGATCATCTTCCAATCGAGATTGCCGCCGATCACACCCTGCGCGAGCGCCGAAATGAGTGTGGCTTGCGGTGCTGGCAGCGGATTCTGGGATACAACGCCCACGTTAGGTGCCCCGGCAAATCCGTACGCCTTGGCCAGCAGGTTGAGCACCGATGGAATTACAGCAGCGCCTGCAGCGACGCCGACAATGAGCGCGATCTGCTGCTTCATCGGTGATGCGCCAACAAGCTGACCGGTCTTCAGGTCCTGCAGGTTGTCATTCGAAATCGTTGCGCAGGCAAAGACGATGGAGGTGATGAACAGGGCGAACGCCACCAGCACGGGCCTGTTCTCGGGCGTTGGCGCGACGACTGCCGCAACGATGGTTGCGCAGGCGACGATGCCGAGAATTCCGATGCCCGAGATCGGGCTATTGGACGCGCCGATGAGTCCAGCCATGTAGCCCGACACGCCGGCGATCATGAAGCCGACGAAGAATACAAACGGCACGGCAACGAGTGTCAGCACGAGCGCATGTTCAGCAAGTGTGGAGTTGATCGCAAATGTCCACGCCAGCCATGCGACAACGATCATGCAGGCAATCGCGATACCGACAATCCATCTCGACGAAATGTCGCGATCGAGTTCGTCACCCGTTGCAACCCCTTGCGACGAACGCAGCGTGCTCACGAGTCCCGCGACAACAGGCTTGGCGAGCGTGGCGAGCGTGAAGATGGCCGACACGCCGATCGCGCCAGCGCCAATGAAGCGCACCTGCGTGCGCCAGATCGTCATCGTGTTGGACGTGAGTGTCGCCGCATCCGCGGCCGGACTCAGGTACGTGAGAATCGGCACCGCGACGCCCCACGCGATGATGAGTCCCGTGAGAATGGCCATGCCCACGGCGATGCCGACCAAGTGTCCCGCGCCGAACAATGCCAGCGACCACGCGACGCTATAGCCACTCGCGGCCGATGCACCCATAGCAAATACACCACTCACTTCGGCCGCTAATACGCGGGTGGCGGCAACAATGGCGAGTCCCGCAGATGACACCGCACCGAGCATGACCGCAGTGAGTCCTTCACGGGCCTCACGGGCATCGGCGGCGCCTTCGCCGCGCGCGTGCGAACCCACTTTCAACACTTCGGCTGCGGCCACGCCTTCGGGATACGGCAGATCCGAATTCGTCACCAGTGCGCGACGCAGCGGAATCGTGAACATCACGCCAAGAATGCCGCCGCTCACGCAGATCAGGAACGACTGCCAGAACGGAAAGCCTGTCCACCATCCGACAATCACGAGTCCCGGCAGCACGAAGATGATCGCCGACAACGTGCCCGCGGCCGACGCGACCGTCTGCACGATGTTGTTCTCGAGGATCGACGAATCCTTGACGGCACTGAGGATGGCCATGGAAATCACGGCCGCCGGAATCGAGGATGCGAACGTCAGACCGACCTTGAGGCCGAGGTAGACGTTAGCGGCGGTGAACACGGTGGTAATGAGCGCACCGAGGATCAGGCCGCGGAGGGTAAGCTCCTTGGGGGTCATTGCGGGTGTCATGGCGGAGATGGTAACGCCGGAGACGACAATGCGGAGGGGTCTCGTGAATTTTCCGACTTGCGATGGCGGCGCCAATCGGCTCGTTGCGTGCCCCGCATGATAGACACGGACGACTCCGATACGGCATATTCGCGGATATGACTGCCGCAATATTCTCCGCCGACGTTGGAACGGCCGCGTGAGCACCGTTCCCGAGCGACTGTCCGGCGCCCTCGCGGACCGCTATCGCCTCGACCGCGAACTCGGTGTCGGCGGCATGGCCACCGTCTACCTCGCGCACGACCTCAAGCACGAACGCGACGTCGCCATCAAGGTGCTCCACCCCGATCTCGCGGCGGCGCTCGGTGGCGACCGGTTCCTGAGTGAGATCAAGACGACCGCCAAGCTGCAGCATCCACACATCCTGCCACTGCTCGACAGCGGCGGCGCGGACGGCTTGCTCTACTACGTGATGCCGCTCGTGACCGGCGAGACGCTTCGCGCACGGCTCGAACGCGAACGTCAGCTTCCCATTGATGATGCCGTGCTCATCGCGCGCGAAGTGGCCGACGCCTTGAGCAGCGCGCACGCGCTTGGCATCATCCACCGGGATATCAAGCCGGAGAACATCTTGCTGCAGGGTGGCCACGCGCTCGTCGCCGACTTCGGCATCGCGCTTGCCGTGCAAAGCGCCGGTGGCTCGCGCATGACGCAGACGGGGCTGTCTCTGGGCACACCGCAGTACATGTCACCCGAGCAGGCGATGGGCGAGCGCGCCATCGACGCGCGGAGTGACATCTACGCGCTTGGCGCCGTGACGTACGAAATGCTGACGGGCGAACCGCCGTTTACGGGCGCGACGCTGCAGGCCATTGTCGCGAAAGTCGTCAACGCCGAGCCTGAGCGGCCGTCGCTCATTCGGAAGTCGGTGCCAGCGCACATCGAACTCGCCGTCCTCAAGGCGCTGGAAAAGCTACCGGCCGATCGGTTCGCGACATCGGCTGCCTTCGCGTCCGCGCTGACCAGCGGTGCGACTGTGACGGGCAATTTGTCGCCCGCGTCGTCGACAACACGCAGCGCGCGCGCCCTGCCCATGATCACGGGTGCCGTACTGCTGCTTGCCATCGGTCTGATCGCCGGTTGGCTCGCGCGTCCGCTTGAGCGTACGACCCAGCAGTTCGCCGGCGTGCAGCCGGTGCGACTCACGCATGCGGGAAACGTTGGGTGCGCGGCGATCTCTCCGGACGGACAGCAGTTTGCGTTGATCATCGGCACGTTCGACGACGAGACGTCATGTAGCGGCACGCTGGTCGTGCGCCCGCTGC